>CALUZP010000148.1 GCA_944325325.1 uncultured Desulfovibrionaceae bacterium | reverse complement strand
GTTTACGGGCCGCCGGTAACAGAAGTGCAGATGTCAGATCTCATAAGCGCCTGCTAGGGCGCGGCTGGTAAGAAAGCCTTACAGGCGCATATGAAGAACCACCGGCTTGGCCGGTGGGTTCCTTTTTTGTATGCTGAAGACTGATCGTCCTATGCACGTCACAAGGTGGAGCGCTGTAGCGGCCAAGGCAGACTTTTTTTGCCGGGGAAGTCCGTTCCATATGCCGATGGTGTGCCTTCAGCTAGCTCGCCTGGCGAGGGGTGGAGAGGTTTCTACGTATGTAGAAGGGTGTTGCCGGTATGTTTTTCGGTGAATTCTGACAATCGGGGGACTGCCCGCGCCATTCTGTACTGACACAGGCGATTCAACAGCCGGAGGCGCTGCCCTGGGGTATCAGCGAAGCCAGCCTTTCCAGCGTAGAATCAGCCAGAGTCCCAGGCCGATGAGCACCATGGAGGCAAGCGAGATGAAAAAACCGTGAGGCGACGAGAGCCCGGGGATGTTTTGAAAGTTCATGCCAAAGATACCGGTAATCAGCGTCAGTGGCATAAAAATGGCTGACAGGACAGTCAGACGTGAAATGCGCTGGTCTGTCTGCCGTTGCAGCATATAGTGGCAGAGCTGCTGCAGATCGCCCAAAATGGCCACCAGCTGTCGCATGCTGCCTGTCAGATGATTCTGGCCTTCAATAAGATTGCGCAAGCGCACCCGTCCACCGCTGGAAAACAGCGGATGCGGCAGTGCAGCAGACAGGTGGAAGAGGATGAAAAAGCTGTCCTGAAACTGGTTGATCAGTCTGACAGCCTGCCGGCGTGCATGGTGGATGGCGCGGACGAGCTCCCGACTGGGAACGCCCCGCGTCAGGGCATTGAGTTTTTCAGAGAGTACTTCGGCATGGTTTCGCAGTTCAACATACTGACGGATATTGCCTTCAATCAGGTTTTCCAGCAGATAGATGAGCAGATCCGAGGTGTTGCGGATAGTTTGGGAGTCCCCGGTACAAAGCGGATGCTGGAGGCCTTCAAGTCCGTGTTCTTCCTTTTCGGCCAGGGTAATGACCTCCCCAGGCAGCAGGAGCAGGACAATATAGGCGGCCTGGGGAGTCGCCCAGCTTGCCCGTATGGGCATTCCCAGCAGGATGTAGTTGTCAGTGCTTTTGACAAGTGGAAAGTGGTTTGCTCCCAGCACCTTCCGCCACAGGGCCGTCGGAAGGCCACGGGCGGCAAGCACTGAACGCAGCGCGTCCGTCGAGCCTGTGATGTGCAGCCACTGCACACGCGAGGCTGTCCCGTCCTGTGATGCAGCCGGGGGAGGGCAGAGGGGGGCATTGGCTGGGATGGCCGCCCCAGGCACGGAGCACCGGCCATCTTCAATATGCAGGATACGCTGTTTCATTGGGAGTCCTTCATGCTTGCTGAGGCCAAGACAACATTGAATGCCCTGTACGGTCAAGCAGGCACGTTCAGGTTTTTCTCTTTGAGCTGCGGCAGGGGACAGGTCCGGTGTGCTGCCGGGCGCGCAAGCGGACGGCGTTTACGCTCGCTGCCAGAGATTGCCCGCAGTCGTCAGATCTTATTGCGTTCACCCCTGCTCTACGGGAGGCTCAGCCTGTTGTCAAAAGGCGGTGCGGTATCTGAGCATGGGCACAAAATGGACTTTGTGCATGCGGCGCTGTAAAAGCTGCATACAGCCTTCAGACCGGCAAGACAGACGGCATGGAAGCAAACCTGTCAGAAGCGGTGCCAGCTGTTCGAGGACGTGCCGTCATTGTCCGCCTGAAACGAAGATATGCGTTCAATGCGGCGTCTAGCGTAACGTATGGCTGTGGTATGTGACGAGTGCATTAGTATAACTGTGCAACGTAGGACTGAGACTTGATTTTCATAATCTTTGTGTGTTAGCCTGTAACACAGGGGGAGCAGAGAGTAATTGCATCATAACCTGTAACAGGAGAATTGCCCATGGTGTTGCAACGACTGCTCAAGGAGAATGTGACTACCGTCCAGGGATTGCAGAAATATCTCCAGCTTGATGATAAACACATCAATCGTCTTGAAGCCCTTGTTGCCCGTTTTCCTTTTTCGATTCCCCCCTATTATTTGTCCCTTGTAGATCCGTCTGATCCAGAAGATCCAATTCGCCGGATGAGTGTTCCTGATGTGAGCGAAGAGGATCCCGATGGCAGCTTCGATACCAGCGGCGAAGCACATAACACGGTCGGAGACGGCGTCCAGCACAAGTATGGGACTACAGCCCTGGTGCTGTCCACACACGCCTGCGCCATGTATTGCAGGCATTGCTTCCGCAAACGTCTTGTAGGCCTTGAGGGCCAGGAAACCGGCCAGCGTGTGGACAAGGCTGTCACCTATGTCCGTGAGCATCCGGAGATCAACAACGTTCTGCTTTCCGGCGGTGATGCGCTGCTCAATCCGACGCAGCGTCTCCGGGCGTTTCTTGAAGGCCTGTGCTCCATTACACACCTTGATGCCATACGCATCTGCACGCGGATACCTGTTGTCTTGCCCATGCGTATTTACGACGATGCGGAACTTCTGGACCTGCTCAAGTCCAGCAGCCAAAAGAAGCGCCTGTATCTGATTACCCAGTTCAACCATCCCCGCGAACTGACCCCGCAGGCTCTGCAGGCCGTCAGCGTTCTTGAAGCGTGCGGCATCACGTTGCGCAATCAGACCGTTCTGCTGCGTGGCGTCAATGACAATGCCGAAACCCTTGGGCTGCTTTTGAAACGCCTGGTACAGGCCGGGGTGTTGCCGTATTATGTGTTCCAGTGCCGGCCGGTGACCGGTGTCAAAAATCGTTTCCAGGTGTCGTTTGCCCATGGCTACGACATTGTCAAGCAGGCCAAGAGGATGCAGAGCGGGCTTGGCAAGGGATTCAGATATGTGCTGTCGCATGAGACAGGCAAAATTGAAATCCTCGGTCCTTCACCCGTTCAGTCCAAATGGCTGTTCAAGTATCATCAGGCTAAGTCGGCGGACGATGACGGTCGTCTGTTCATGACAGAACTGGAGCCGGGGCAGTGCTGGCTTACTGGCGAAAACGTGCGCCGGCCTTGAAGGGGGAAGACAACTCCCGCTTGCCGTTCAGGGGCCGGACGTTGTCCGTTATTTCCTTGAGATCGGTTCCCTGGTCTTTGGGGAACATAGGGGAACAGCAGCCGTTTTCCATCCGGGCTGCCTTGTTGTTCCGTCGTCTGGC
>CALUZP010000147.1 GCA_944325325.1 uncultured Desulfovibrionaceae bacterium | reverse complement strand
CAGAGCTGCTGCGCCGGCCGGCCATCACTTTGCGCGACCTCAGGGTATTCTTGCCCGACCTTGCGGATCTGCCTGAGGAGGTGGCTCTTGAGGCTGAAACGTCCGTCAAGTATGAAGGCTACTTATCCAGGCAGGAAGAACTGGTGCGCCAGGCTTCCCGCCTGGAGCAGGCCCGCCTGCCTGAGGATCTGGACTACGCCGCCGTGGCTGGTCTGACGCGGGAAGTGGTGGAAAAATTGCAAAAAGTGCGGCCTGAAACGCTCGGTCAGGCGGGTCGTATTTCCGGCGTGACCCCGGCAGCGATCAATTGTCTTGAAATTCACCTCAAGAAACTGGAACGGCAGGGCGCTTCATGAACGGAATGCTCCGCATCCTGCTGCTTTGCCTGTGCATGGCCTGTCTGCTGGGAGTGTCGGCATGCTCTTCCAAGCGGATTTCTGCCTATGGGCCGTCGCAGCAGGCCATGCGTCAGTATACCATGGGGCAGCGGGTGGTACAGACCGCTCAGAAGCAGATCGGACGCAAGTACCGTTTCGGCGGCGAATCGCCGTCAGGAGGGTTTGACTGCTCCGGGCTGATCTGGTGGGCCTACCGCGTCAACGGCATCAACGTGCCCAGGGTTACCGGCGACCAGGCCGGAGCCGGCGTGCGGGTTCCTCCACGCTACGCCCAGCCCGGCGACATCCTTGTTTTCAAGACCGGACGGTTATGGGGAGGGCTGCATACGGCTCTCTATGTCGGCAACGGCCGTTTCATCCACAGCCCGAGCAGCGGCAAGCGTGTGCGCATTGACAGCCTGGCCAGCGATTACTGGGGTCCCCGCCTGCGGGACGTGCGGCGCATCGTGCGCTGACATCCGTATGGGGCGATCCGGCGTGCAGCCGGTGCGGTGTGCTGTGGCAGAAAGCAGGGAACTCCGCCTGATGCGCGCCGTGCGGCTGCCGCAACTCGCCTCAGGAAAAAGATTTCCCCCTGGCAAAGGGACTTTTCCCTTCTGCGCAAGAGTCCCTGTTGTTCTTTCCGAACTGTTTCAGGGCAGTGATGCTGCGCCGCCTGTGTGCAGGCTGCGTCCCGTTGAGGCGCAGGCATGAGGGAAGCATGGGCCGCGGTGTGCCGGATCCTGTCGCAGGCGCGGCCTGTATGGCTGTGGCAGAGCTTTGCCGTACCCCCGGCAGAGGACTGCAGGCTGTGTGGACCACGGGTTCCTGTGCATGGAACAGAGCAGCGCCGGCGTGTGCCGGACTGTATGCCTGAGGGGGCAAAGGAAGGGGGGCTGTCCCGGGAAGGAAACGCCGGGCCGGAGCGTTGGCAGACAAAGGCGGCAGAGCGCCTTCTGCCTTGCGGGGCAGGGCATTTTTTGTCTGTTGCGGTCAATCTATAACACAGGGAAATGTGGCATGCGCAAGCGACGTCCAAGACCGGCCCTGCCGGCGCCGGAAGCTTCCCGGTTTCTGCTTGTGCGGCTGGCTCCGTCTTCGGTGGCCATGTTCCGCTTTTTGCTCGAGGGCTACGGCCATCTGGCGTTGTTTACGGTGCTTGACCGGCAGGCCGCACTGCTGAAGCTCGTGTTTTCTCCGCATCAGGAAGGGGCGGTGCGGGAAGCGCTGGCGGCCATTGCCGAAACGGTGGACATCGGTGTGGAAGCGTGGCCCCTGCCTGCGGGGTGGCAATGACAGGTGTTCGCGGCCGTCTGGCTCCCAGCCCTACGGGGCTGTTGCATCTGGGCAATGCCTGGGCGTTTCTGCTGGCCTGGCTGGCCTGCCGCAAGGCAGGGGGCACGCTGGTGCTGCGCATGGAGGACATCGACCCGGAGCGTTCGTCACAGGCCTGGGCTGACGCCATCGTGTACGATTTGCGCTGGCTGGGTCTGGACTGGGATGAAGGTCCCCGCCCGGATGGCACGCCTGGTGAAACAGGCCCCTGCGGGCCGTATGTGCAGAGCCGGCGCAGCGCGTTGTACGAGCAGGCTCTCGCGCGGCTGGGCGATCGGGTCTACCCCTGCTATTGCACGCGCAAAGAGTTGCGTGATCAGCTGCGTGCCATGGCCGGCGCGCCGCATGTCGACGATCGTGGCGCGCCCTATCCCGGGACCTGCCGCCATCTGACGGCTGAACAACGCGCGCAGCGCGAGTCCGCCGGGCGCCACCCCTGCCTGCGGCTGAATACAGAGGGCCTTGCCGGGATTTCCTTTGTGGACGCGCTGTGTGGTCCGCAGTCGTTTTCGCTTGCCGGTTGCGGCGGCGATTTTGCCCTGCGCCGATCCGACGGCGTCTGGGCCTATCAGCTGGCTGTGGTCGTGGACGACGCGCTGATGGGCATCAATCAGGTCGTGCGCGGGGAGGACATTCTTGTCTCCACACCCCGTCAGCTGGCCCTGTTTGATCTGCTTGGCTGGCCGCGCCCGGCCTACGCGCATATCCCGCTGCTGTGCGATCCCGATGGCGAACGGCTGGCCAAGCGTCACGGCAGTCTGAGCCTGCGCGCCTTGCGCGAAGCGGGGCACGCACCGCAGGAGCTGGTGGGACTGCTGGCCTTTAAGGCCGGACTGCAGGACAGGCCCGAGCCCAGGGCCCCCGGTGACCTTCTGGAAGGTTTTTCCTTGCAGCGCCTGCCGCAGGGGCCCGTGCGTCTTGATGCGGCGTCGCTGTGACGTCAGGCTGTCTGGAGACCGTGGAACCGGCGCGGCATACCTGTTTTCCCAGTCTGTGGCAGACGAAGCATCCAGGGGGATGCGTTGCGGAAGGCAGGGTTCCTGTTCGGGACTCGCCGTTGTTTTCGTCATGCCACTCTGGAGCATCTTCAGGTTGAAACGCGAAGCGTTTCAAACCAGATAGCCTGTCGGAAAAAACGCGGCTTTTTCGTTCA
>CALUZP010000146.1 GCA_944325325.1 uncultured Desulfovibrionaceae bacterium | reverse complement strand
ATCTGCCGGCTATTCCCTGGAAGACGTCGTGCGTGTCAACGTGTTCCTCGACGACACCCGGGACTTTGCCGAATTCAACAGGGTCTACACTCAGTTCTTCTCGGTTGAGAACGCTCCCGCGCGTGTCTGCGTGCAGGCCAGCATGATGAATGATCTGCGTGTCGAAGTGGATTGCATTGCCTATAAAGCCAACTAACCGGCCACGACAAGACGTCTGACATCCCGGGAAAAAGACGGCGGCAGGTCCGGCCACACCGGTATGGCGCCTTTCTGCGCTACTGCCGCCGCGTTCTTTGCTCCCTCCTCAACACGGGGCCTGACAAGTTCAGGCAAGCCTGGTTTTCCGCAATACGGAAAGGAAGCCCTTTCCCAGGTCGTATAAGAGGCGGCAGCTTGCCGCCGGAGGCGTTCTCTCATGAGCACGACAGAACAAGACATCATCGTTGTCGGTGGAGGCATGGCGGGTTCGGCCCTGGCCTACGGCCTCGCCGGCAAGGGCCGAAAAGTGACGGTGCTGGATGCGCCGACAGACACGAACAAGGCTTCCCGGGCAAACGTGGGGCTCATCTGGTGCCAGTCAAAGTTCCTGCATCTGCCTGACTATGCCAAATGGGGTTTCATCTCCGCCCGCCTGTTCCCGGCCCTGACCAAGGAACTTGAAGAAATATCCGAGCATACCATTCCCGTTAACTATCTGGGAGGGGTTATCCCGGTTCTGAGCGCAGAGGAATATGCCAGCCGTGGCGAATATATCGACAAGCTGCGTGAAGCCCTGGGTGAATACAAGGGCTGCATGATCGATCGTACCGAGCTTGAACGCAAGCTCCCCGGTATCGGCTGGGGCCCGGAAGTCTGTGGCGCCGCATGGTGCGAAGAAGACGGCGTGATCGATCCCCTGGCGCTGCTGCGCGCCTTCCGCGTCGCCTTGCCCCGTGTTGGCGCCACCTACCGGCAGACACTCGTCTATGACGTGCAGCCCCACGCGGGTGGTTATCGCGTTACCACCCGGGACGGCGTGTTCGATGCCGAACGGCTGGTTCTTGCCGCCGGGCTGGCCAATCGCCGTTTTGTCCAGTTTGCCATGCCGGATTTGCCTGTCTACCCAGACAAGGGGCAGGTTCTGCTTGTGGAACGCATGCCCTATGTGATGCCCATCCCTGTGCTTGGTGCCACCCAGACCTTTGGCGGCACAACGATCATCGGTTTCCGCCACGAGCATTCCGGTCACCATACGCGCGTCGTACCGTCTGATGTAGCCACCGAAGGGCAGTGGGCCATCCGCGTCTGGCCGGAACTTGGCAAAAAGAGAGTGATCCGCGCCTGGGCAGGCCTGCGCGTCATGCCGGAAGACAAAATGGCTATTTACAGCCATCTTCCCGGGCACCCCAAGGTTACCCTCGTCAACACGCACAGCGCCGTGACCATGGCCGCGGCCCATGCGCGCCTGCTTGCCGACTTCGCACTTGGCGGCGACCTGCCGGAAACCGCCCAGGGAATGACGCTCAAACGTTTCGGCTACGACTGCTGAACAAGGAACACGCCATGCAGAACACCGCTACCCCCACCGTCCACATTACCCTTGACGGAAAGCCCCTGGAAGTTCCCGCGGGGATCAGTGTCGCCGCCGCCGTGCTTGGCCACGCCCACGCGGAGCACACCTGCAAGCACCCCGTGGACGGAAGCGCCCGTGCGCCTTATTGCCTCATGGGCGTGTGCTTTGAATGTCTTATGGAAATCAATGGCGAACCCAACGTTCAGTCCTGCCTCGTCACCGTTCAGGAAGGCATGACCGTCAGACGGCAACTTTCCGGAGAATCTGCATAATGGACAGAAATACGGACCTTATCGTCATCGGCGCCGGTCCTGCCGGCCTGTCCGCCGCCTGCGCCGCGCGCGCCTGCGGGCTGGAAGTCACGCTTATCGACGAGCAGGCCGCTCCGGGCGGCCAGCTTTTCCGCAATATCGAAACGCCCATGGCGCAGGCCATCCTAGATCCCAAGGATCGGGAAACCGGCCTTGCCCTTGTCAACCGTTTCCGCTCATGCGGGGCCACGTATTATCCCTGCGCCACCGTCTGGGGGCTTGAGCCGCACAAGGTTTCCTGCACCATCAACGGCAAGGCCGAATCGTTTTCCGCGTCATACATCGTCATCGCGCCAGGCGGTATGGAACGTCCCGTGCCCTTCCCGGGCTGGACACTCCCCGGCGTCATGGGCGCGGGCGGCGCGGACATCCTGCTGCGCTCCGGCGGCACTCTGTCCGCTGAACGTGGCACGCCTGTCGTGCTGGCTGGCAACGGCCCCCTGCTCATCCTGCTGGCCTGCCATCTGCTGAATGCCGGTGTCAACATTGCTGCCTGGCTTGATACCGGAACATGGGGACGCCGCCTGCAGTCCGGAGCGCTCATGCCGGCCGGCATCCTGGACGCCGCCTACCTGGGCAAAGGACTTGGCATGGCCTGTCGCATCCTGAAAAACCGCGTGCCGATCATCCGCGGCGTGACGGGTATCCGGGCTGAAGGCACGGATCATGTGGAAAAGGTGCTCTATGAGGCCGGTGGCAAAACCCATGAGATTGCTACACGAACCCTCCTGCGCCATGAAGGAATCATCCCCCGGACGCACATACTGAACTCTCTTGGCGCGCGCCATGCCTGGGATACCGTCCAGCGTTACTGGTACCCCGTGACCGACGAGTTCGGCCATACCAGTGTGGACAGTGTCTATATTGCCGGTGACGGGACGTATGTGCACGGCGGTGACGCCAGCCTGCTTAAGGGAACGCTGGCTGGCATTGAAATCGCCCGCCGGCTTGGCGTCATCAGCAACGACGAAGCCCACTACCGTTGTGCCCCGGCATTGCGCGCGCTGCGCCGTACCCGCATTGCACGCGGATTTCTGCGCTATGCTTTTGCGCCCAACCCGGCCATTTTCGACCTGCCGGACGATACGCTCGTCTGCCGCTGCGAATGCGTCACAGCCGGCGACATCCGCAAGGCTGTGGCTGAAGGGTTCCTGGACGTCAACGAAGTCAAGCGGGTTACCCGCTGTGGCATGGGACAATGCCAAGGACGCATGTGCGGTCCCGCCCTGGCCGAACTGACCGCCGCAGCGCAAGCCAAAAGCCCTGCCGCTGTGGGCACGTTGCAGGTCCGCCAGCCCTTCCGGCCGGTCACACTTGAAAACTACTGTGATCTGAACATTCCCAAATAAGAAATTGTCTGACATTTGAGGAGCATTCCATGCGCCGTCCCTGTCTGTCTTGCCTGCCTGCCCTGCTGATGCTTCTTGCGATCAGCGGTGTGGTGCCGTGCATCCAGACTCTGGACGGCCATGGGTATCCTGCTACGGAATACACTCTGTTGGCAGCCGACGGGCTGCTTTCCGTTTCCGCAATCATGACGCCAGAGCGCGGTATACGACTGCTGGCTGCCAGCCTCTGCCTCTTGCCTGCTGTCATTGTATGGCCACACGCCACATGCTGTTGCAGCCTTCTCCAGCCGTACCAAAACGGCGCCATGCCGCGCAGAACAGGAGTCCGAGGCCTTGTTCCACTGCCAGATCCTCCACCCTGTTCTTTCTGAGCGCAACGCTGGAAACGGCTGGACGCAAGCTTGCGTCATTACGCTTCCAGCACTGCGGGAATAGTCCCGCCGGCTCAGAACTTTCCATTTTGAAAGCCAGCCACACGGGGGAGTACCGTGTGAACAACATCCCTCTGTGGGGGCTGGACAGCTACCAAAGCCATATACTCTAGGTGTACCCGCCATGTGCGGGATCCGCTATAGACCACTGCGTCTGCCCCTCATTGCGGGCAGGCCATCCAGGACGTCTTCCAGACGTCCCACGGAGTGCCTATGACACGGCCATCTTCGCGAGAGAACTGGATTGAACTGGGGGTCAGTCTGACCCTCGCCGCACTTTTCCTCTATGCTTCCATACAAATGCCCAACTGGGTCATCGAAACCATGCCGGCGACTGTTGACCCAGCCTTTTTCCCCGCTCTGACGTCCAAGCTGATGTTCCTGTTCAGCGTCGTCCTGGTGGGGATTGTCCTGTGGACCATGTTCCGTAAAGATCCCGGCAAGGCCGGCATCATGCGCAAAGCCGCCGAAAAGGGCGCTGAAGGCACAATCAGGGTGCTTTCCCTGTTCGCCTACATCGCCATCATGTTCCTGTACCTCATCGGCATGCACTATGTGGGGTTCCTGATCTCCACCCCGCTTGTCATGCTCGCCGTGGCGCTGCTGCTTGGCATCCGGCACTGGATTATCGGCTTTGCCTGTTATGTGGCCTTTACCTTTATCCTGGACTATTCCACGTTCCATTTCATGCAGATTATTCTGCCTGCCGGCGTGCTGTTTGAATAGTCCGCTTTTTTGCCGTGCGCGGGCAGCGCCCCGCATGCAGAGACGCAAAAGGTTCCCGTCTGAAGAAAGGCAAGACGCATACGCCCTTCGCGCCAGACGCGCTGCGGGCACGTCATAACACGCCGCGGGAACTTGGAACACATGTTCATCCTGCTGGCTATGAGGCATTATTCAACCTGACTTTGCTCTAACAAAGGAACAACTCATGATTGGCGACATCTTCCAAGGAATCATCGGCATCATGACGCCGCTCTCCATCGGAGCCATGGCACTGGGCGTCTTCACGGGGCTGATGTTCGGCGCCATTCCCGGTATTTCCGGGATCATGGCGATTTCCATCCTTCTGCCGCTGACCTTCTATGTGGATCCGCTGGTAGGCATTCCCATGCTGCTTGGCATCTACAAGGCCAGCATGTACGGCGGCTCCATCACCGCCATTTTGCTCAACACGCCTGGTGCGCCCCCAGCCGTCTGTACGGCCATGGACGGGTTCCCCATGCATCAGCAGGGCAAGTCTGGCAAAGCGTTGAACGCCGCACTGACCGGCTCGGTCTTCGGCGACATGTTCAGTAACATTCTGCTTATTTGTGTGGCCGCGCCGCTCTCGTACCTGACTCTCAAAGTCGGCCCGACTGAACAGTGCTGCCTTATCCTGCTGGCCCTTACCGTGGTAGGCAGTATTTCCGGCACCTCGATCATCAAAGGGATCATCTGTTGCGGCGTGGGCATTCTGCTGGCCTGTGTCGGTGTTTCCGGCACATCCGGAGCCATGCGCATGACGTTTGGCTCTGAACAGCTCATTTCTGGTATCGCACTCATCCCGATGGTTATCGGCCTGTTGTGCCTGCCCGAAATCATCCATCAGGCTTCGTCGCGCATCACGCATGTCATCAAGCAGAAATGCGACCTGACTGGCGAGAACGGCACACTTTCGCTGGCCGAGGTAAAGCAGCATCTGCCGTTGCTGCTGCGCTCGTCAATCATCGGCTCGATCATCGGCGCCATGCCCGGTCTGGGCGCCTCGCCTGCGGCGTTCATGGCCTACTCTGAAGCGCAGCGCACCTCGAAGCACCCCGAACGCTTCGGCAAAGGTACCGTGGAAGGTGTGCTCGCTCCGGAAGCGGCCAACAACGCCGTGACCGGTTCCGCCATGATCCCTCTGCTGACGCTTGGCATTCCCGGCGACGACGTGACCGCCGTGCTGATGGGCGCGTTCCTTATCCAGGGGCTCACCCCCGGACCCAACATTTTCTTTGAGAACACGGTTACGGTTTACGGTATCTTCGCCTCGCTGTTCATCTGCGACATCCTGCTGTACATCATCGCCAAGTTCGGTTTCAGGATCTGGATCCGCATCGGTGAACTGCCCAAGCATCTTGTCTTTTCCGTGGTGACGATTTTTGCCTTCCTCGGCACCTATTCGATCAACCAGAGCCTGTTCGACATTCTGTGCCTCATCCTGTTCGGGATCCTGGGGTACGCCATGCGCCGCTTCCAGTTCCCGGCCGGTCCGATGATTATCGGCTTCATCCTTGGGCCCCTGCTGGAAGCTTCCTTTGATCAGACCATGACCCTGTCTGACGGCAGCTTCATGATCTTCCTGCAAAGGCCTGTGGCGGTCGCCCTGCTGCTGCTCACCGTGGCGGCTGTAGCCAGTATCATCCGGGCCAGGCTGCGCCGTTCAAAGATTGCCGAACTCGCCCAGGAAGGCTAAACCTCATAACAGACACCGATCAGTACAGGGCCTGCGGCAAGTCCGCAGGCCCCTTGCCTACCACAACCTGTCTGACCTGTTTTCAACATGCAGCAACCCAAGGCGATTACAGACTGAACACTTTTTCAGAATGACGAGCACAAGCCCCATGTTTTATGCGCTTTCGCGCTTCAGACTGAGCGTGTCCTCTGTACGCCTTTAGAGGATAACCCTATGATTATGAAAGGTGGCACCCTGTACTACGACATGCCCATTGGGATTCTGTGTCTGGAATCCCTGTTTCCCAAACCGCGGGGACATATGCGCAATCCGCGCACCTACCGTTTCCCCACGGTTACACGAGTCGTCACAGGAGTAGACATCCCCCGCCTGCTGTTCAACCCTACCCCCGATCTTCTGGAACCCTTCATTAGAGCGGCAAAAGAACTCGAAGCCGATGGTGTGCAGGCCATCACCGGCAGCTGTGGCTTCATGGCGCGTTTTCAAAGCCAGATCGCAGCCGAGCTTACTATCCCCGTATTCATGTCCAGCCTGCTCCAGCTGCCGCTAGTGCGGCTCATGCATGGTCAGAACGCCAGCATCGGTGTGCTCACAGCCAGCCGCCAGGCTCTGACTCCGGCGCACTTTGACAACTGCGCCACCTCCATAGACTCCGTACACATCCGCGGGATGGAAGGTAACCCGGAATTCTGGGAAACCATTATTGAAGGGAAACGCCACGATTTTGACATGGAAAGGCTTGAAGCCGAAATTGTCGGTACGGCACAGGCCTTTGCCAGTGAAAAAGCTCTGGACGCCCTTGTCCTTGAATGTACAGATCTTTCTGCCTTTTCGGCCCCCATTCAAAGGGCGATCAACCTGCCTGTCTACGATATCAATTCGCTTGTTGAATACGCGTATTACGCCGTATGCCGAAAAGACTACTAAAAATGCCCCTCGCGTGACGGAAATGCCAGACCTTCCCTTTCCCATGAAGGATCTGTCAGCACACAGTCCCTGAGGGTGACAGCGTATACTCATTCCCCCGGAGTGTACGTTGCAGAACGGCAACCCCGCATAAGAAGGATTGCCGTTCTGCTTTCTTATCTGTCTGTTGCATACAACGCGATACGATCACCATCACCTGCAGATTGCAGACTGTCTGTGATGTAGGAGTACGCCAAAGTCGCTCTCAACAAGGACGCCCCCGCTGCCACACAGGCACCACAGGCCGGGCTGAGGCTCCCCTCCAGTTCGGGGGACAGCGCCCTTGTAAGGTTAAGGAATTCTCCGCCAGACAGATATGCACTGTTTGCAGACGACTGTGCTCAGGCAAAGCCGGCCTGTACTGCGAGGGATCCCGGCAGCAAGAGGTGAAAAATCGTTCAATACAAAAAGCGCTTTTCCGTGGCTGCACAGCAAAACAGGAACAATAGACGCCAGGCAGCGCTGCCTCGTTCCTGTGTGCTAGAACGTGTTGCCATTGAAAAAGGCAAAACGCGAGGCGGCAGCATAGCGCCACAAGGCCAAAACTGAGCAGAAAAACTGCATTTTTTCAGCGAAACGACAGGCCGTATGGTTTGAAACGCAAAGCGTTTCAAACTGAACATGTCCTAAAGAAGGATAGCGTATTGTTCTGCCACGCTTGGCACTCTGGCAGATGGTGGACGCCTGGCAATGCCATGGGGGCAGTGACAGTCTGGACGGTGTATCCAGAAAGGGAATACCCTGTGAGGCAGGGAGGCTGCGTCTCAACGCGTACCGGCGCAGCACCCGGAAATGAGGACTCTGCCCGGGCTGTTACGGCAGGCCGAGGTGACGTGTAGCAAACAATCCAACGCCACCCCGGTTCATAATATGACTCTGACAAGACTCCTGCATGGCAATCTGCGTCTCCAGGCCGGGACACACCATGCGGCGCAGAGCCATTAACGCTGTTCCAGATAGCTCCAGGCAGACCGGACAGTATTCTTCATCAGCATGGCAATGGTCATCGGACCTACCCCGCCAGGCACTGGCGTGATTTTGCCCGCGACTTCCTTTGCGCGCTCAAAATCCACGTCGCCGGACAAAATGGCCTTGCCGGTTTCAGGGTTGAAGCCAATCCGGTTGACGCCCACATCAATGACAGTGGCACCCGGCTTTATCCAGTCCGTTTTGACTAGGCCCGGGACTCCGGCTGCGACAACCAGCACATCGGCCCTGCGGCAGTGATCGGCGAGATTCCGCGTCCGCGTATGGGCAAGCGTGACAGTGGCATTGGCGCCAGGACCCTTCTGCCCCAGCATGACAGCCAACGGCTTGCCGACGATGTTTGATCGCCCCACCACAACAACTTCTGCCCCCTCCAGAGGCGTATTGGAACGCACAAGCAGTTCCTGAATGCCTGCCGGGGTGCATGGCAGAAAGCGCACCGCGTCTCCGCCGATCAGCAGGCGTCCCAGATTGAGGGGATGAAAGCCGTCCACATCCTTATCGGGATCGATGGCATACAGCACCTTGGTTGCGTCAATATGCGGCGGCAACGGCAACTGGACAAGGATGCCATGGATGTCTGGGTCCGCATTATAGCGGGCGATAAGCGCCAGCAGGGCCTCCTCGCTGATGTCGGCCGGCTGGCTGTCCTGGATTTCATGAAAACCAAGCTCAAGCGCAGTTCTGACCTTGAGCGTCACATAGCTTACCGATGCAGGATTATCGCCGACAAGAATAGTGACCAGACCGGGCACCTTGCCGTATTTCTGCCGCATGGCCTCGACGTCTTTGCCAAGCTCCTTGAGAATGGTCTGCCGGATCTGTGTCCCGCTGATAAGTTCTGCGGCCATAGAGTCTCCCCGCCTTTCAGGCGCGTTGAATGTCGTCAAGAGCCGGGGACGGACAATATGCGAGCATTGCCTTCCACAGCGTGTCAATGCCCCGGCGGGACGCCGACGATACCACAATGGGGCGAATGCCATCCAGCAACAGCGCCCACTGCCGCTGCCGGTCGGCCTGCATGGACTGGGTGCACTTGTCGGCCTTGGTCAAAACAGGCAGAATCGTCAGATTCAGCCCTCGCACATAATTGGCAAGATCCCTGTCAAGCCGCTGAGGCTCAAGCCGGCAGTCCAGCAGCAGAGCCACAGCTCGCAGCGTACGGGCCGATGTGAGATACTGCTCAATGAGCTTTGCCCAGAGGTTGCGCTCAACTTTGCTGCAACGGGCGTACCCGTACCCCGGCAAGTCGGCAAGCGTGAATGACACGGACGCCGCGTGATAAAAATTGACGGATCGAGTCTTGCCCGGCGTCGCACTGGTTTTGGCCAGGCCCTTACGGCCAGCCAGAGCATTGATGAGCGAAGACTTGCCGACATTGGAACGGCCGGCAAACGCGATCTGGACTTCTTCACGCTCTTCCAGCCGGAGCAGATGGGCCTTCAGCTGTGCGACATTGAATGCTGTGGCTTCAAGCTCGAGCGAAGGAAAAACGGACGCGGACGGGGGCATGCGACGCTCCAGGGAAAGAGTTGACAACAACGCGTCCATGAACAAGAATAAGGGATTGAAGTGCGTTGATTCTTCGTACCCTGCCTCGACGCCGATTGCAAGAGGCAGGATGACGTCTTCTAGCGCTGCCACAGCGCGCCATCGGCATAAATTCCCTATTTTTTT
>CALUZP010000145.1 GCA_944325325.1 uncultured Desulfovibrionaceae bacterium | reverse complement strand
AGGCGGCCAGGACGTTTTCCGGCCATGAGGCAAAGGTGACTGTGGCGGTGTCGGCGAACAGTTCCTGTTGTGGTGTTGCGCCGTCATGCCAGCAGATGGCGCATCCTGTAATGACAAGGTGGCTTCGGCCGTTCAGCTGGCGCAGCATGGTCAGGGCGTGTGCCGCATCGGCCGGCTTGCCGAGGATGGTGCTGGTTTCCGGCAGGACAACAGCCGTATCAGCGGCCAGGGTGATCTGTCCGCGGCTGTGGGTGGCAACGGCGGTGGCTTTGGCCAGGGCTGTTCTGCACACATAGGCTTCGGGGTTTTCCCCCGGCTGTGGTGCGGGTTCGCTGAACGGGCCGAACTGTGTTGGCAGGACAATGGGCAGGTCGAGCCCTGCGTCAGCCAGCAGCGACTTGCGGCGTGGTGAGGCCGAGGCCAGCTGCATGGCGCGGACGGACTGAAAAAGGGAAGGCACAACATTCCTCCATGACAAAAGGGAAACACTTCGCTATGCTGCTTCATGCCGGCAGAACCGCCTGCTGCCGGTCAAAAGCCGTTTTGAGAGGAAGGAAGCGGAATGTCAATCCCGAACGCGCAACCATTGGCTGTGGCTGTGACCTCGTGGCTGGTCCCGGGGGCGGCGTCATACAATGCAGCGTTTCTGGCTGCGAGGCCGTCGCTTGAAGAGGGGGGCTGCCGGATTATTGAAATGGGTATCTGCTGTTTCTGCATGGCGGATTCCCTGTCCTACACGCCTGAGGACTGGCCTGCGGCCTCTTCGCCGTTCATGTTTCATGTTCATCTGCCGCTTGACCTGCCGTGGGATGACACGGCGCTGCCGCCCGGCGTGCTGGCCGGGCGCAGGAGTGTCGAGCTGATGCGCCTGCTTGAAGGGCTGGGCGTGCGGCGGGCTGTGCTGCATCCTCCTGCGGGAGCCGGGACGGACATGGCGTTGCGCTGCCTGGATGGATTTATGAATGTCTGGGCAAAGGCGGGCTTTGCAACGGGCAATCTGCTGCTGGAGAACGCGCGCGATCTGGAGTGGCCGGTGTGGGAAAGGCTGGTGAGCTGGAACGTGACTGGCTTTTGCCTGGATGTGGCTCATTTGATTTCCTACGGGCATCACAGGCTGTTTGACATGCTGCCGCCTGCTGCGGTCCGGCTGACCCACTGGTCGGCGCCCGGCCCTGTACCCGGCAGAGACGCGCATCAGGCCCTGACGCAGCTGAGCGCCGCGCAGCTGGACACGGCACGGCGTGTGGCGCAGGTGTTTCCGGCTGCGCTGCCGCTTCTGGAAGTCTTTTCATGGGAGGATGCCATTGTGTCCATGCCCGTACTGCGGGACCTCTACATCCCCCGCGTTATGGAGGTGTTATGAGCATCACGCGCGCTGCTGCCCGCCTGACGCCGCTGCTGGACAGGCTGCGGCGTGAGGACAGCTGGCTTATTGCCGTCAATGCGGATCCTGACGCCATCGCCTCGGCCATGGCGCTCAAGCGCCTGTTTGCGCGCCGGGTCCGCGCGGTTGACATCGCCCGCATCAACGAGATCCGGCGTCCGGACAATTTAGCCATGATTCACGACCTGCGCATCCCGCTTCTGCCATGGCGGGACGATCTGTGCGCGGCGTATCAGTGTTTTGCCCTGGTGGATTCCCAGCCTTCGCACAACGAACGGTTCATGTCCATGCCGTTCAGTGTCGTCATCGATCATCATCCGCTGGATCCCAGTCAGCCTGTTACGGCGGCCTATACGGACATCCGGCCGGAGATGGGAGCCACAAGCACAATTCTGACGGAATATCTGCGCGCGCTGGACATCCGTCCGGGGGCCAGGCTGGCCACGGCGCTGCAATATGGTATCCGGACCGACACGGCATCCTTTGCCCGCAAGGCCACAGCGTCCGATCTGCGCGCCTACCAGTATCTGGCCCGATACGCGGATGCGGCGGCCTTGAGCCGGATTATGCAGAGCGAATACCTGCGCTCGTGGCTCAAGTATTTCAGCAGAGCCTTTGCCAGCCTGCATCCGGTGGGCAAAAGCGGTGGCTACAGTTTCCTGGGTGAGGTGGAAACACCGGATTTGCTGGTGGTGATTGCCGATTTCTTTTCCCGTGTGCATGGCCTGGCCTGGATTGCCGTGGCCGGGGTCTGCCCTGAAGGCGATGACTCCAACAACAGGAAAATTGTAGTGATTTTCCGCGGGGATGGCCACAGGGATCTGGGCAAATTTGCCCATGATCGCATGAACGCTCTGGGGTCAGCCGGCGGGCATCGCAATATGGCGCGGGCGGAGTTCCCCCTCAGCGTTGTGGAAAAGGGCCGCCAGATCGAGGCCTATGTTTACAGCCTGCTGCAGTAGCACGGACGGCCCGGCGCTGCTGTACGCAGGGTGCGCCCCGTTATAGCCATGCAGCTGCGCGTGGCCATCTTCCCGGGACCACCGTGCATAAGCCGCTCCCCGCATATGCCGCCGGCAACGGCATGGCTGAGTGCCCGAGGGCGCTTGTTTCCGGTCGGCCCCGCGGTGTAGTGCCGATGCCGGGGACGAAACGACGCAGAGGCAGGGGGCAGGCTGCGCACAGGCAGGGCGTGCGGGGCTGGGCCGTTTCGTGCAGGAGACGCTGACAGAACGTTGCAGCGCGTTCTGAGGCTGGCGGACGGCAGGGCTTTCAGTGTGGCGTATGCAGGCGGGCGGTTGAAAACCGGCCGCCTTTTGTTATGCCCGGCCCCCAGCCGCTGATTCGTTTTGCATCGCTGAAAACCGCCTTTCTGGCTGCACGTTGCGGCATCAGAGGGGCCTGCGACCGCGGCAGGGCAGGCATGCCGTGGCACGGCGAAACGTCAGGAGAAGCCGCAAGACTGCGGGTGCAACGGCGCGGCTGTGCCGGAGGGACGGCACAACCTGCGTGCCATGCCGGATTGGTACACAGGGGGCCGTGCGTCATGCCCCGGATTGCTGCCCAGAGGCCGCGTGCTGTGCCTGAGTGCTCTGACTGCCCTGATCGCCTGGATTGCCCGGATAGTTACAGAGGGGGGCACAGCGTGCCGCGGGGAGACCGCAAGGTCTGTGGGGGGAGCGTGTGCTGCCGCGGACGTGTGCGAGGGGCTGCTGCCTCGGGCTGCGCAGGCCGTAGCGTGTGCTGCCGTGCTCGATCTGCCCTGTGCCCTGCCGCGAGCGAGTGAGCGAGCGGTACGCCGGCAGGGCTGTGCTGTGGCATGCCTGCTGTGAGCCAGGGCTGTTGCGGGACAGGGCGTGCCGGGGGAGCTGGAGCGGTTTGCCATTACAAACGGCAAGGTGCGAGGCGGCAGCACAGCGCCGCCTGGCCGGAAGTAAGCGGGACACCGCGTTTTTCCTGTGAAACGACAGGCCGCATGGACTGAAACGCACCGCGTTTCACACT
>CALUZP010000144.1 GCA_944325325.1 uncultured Desulfovibrionaceae bacterium | reverse complement strand
CAGCTGCGCAACCTGAACATCGACCCCGAGTGGTACCCGGAAATCCTCAAAGGCATTGACTTCGGCCCGTCTGCCGGCCTGGCCAGCTTCAAAAAACGCCTGCTGCACGCCCGGCCCGGCCTGGAATTCGGTTACTTCAACCCCTGGATTGCCGACTGATCCCGCGGGGGAGCCCACGACAGGGCGCCCCCGCCAGCACCCGCGCACAAGGACAGCACGGCCTGCACCCGTGCAGCACCCCGCGCCCCCGGACGCCCGGCAGACAGGAACCCGATCCCGGAACCGCCGGCTGCAACGCGCCCCGCGCCAGCCACAGCCGGCACACATCACTGCAACCCGGTTTGGCCATGCCCGCAGCGTGCCGCCGCACACCGCGCCCCTCTGCCCAGGCCGGCAGGCCGCACACGCAGCCTGCAAGGAGGCCCGCCCATGTCCCTTGGCATCGTCGGTATCGTGCTGTTCGCCGCCCTGCTGCACGCCTCATGGAACACCATGGTCAAAGGCGGCGGCAACAAGCTCTTTGAAGTCACCCTGCTGGCCATGGCCAGCAGCGCCCTCTGCCTGTGCGCCATCCCCTTCCTGCCCCTGCCGGATCCGGCCGCATGGCCCCTGCTCGCCCTGTCAAGCGTCATTCACTTTACCTATAACGTCTGTATCGCGGCCGCCTACACCCGCGTGGACCTCTCCTTCGGCTACACCATCATGCGCGGCTGCGCCCCCATGTTCACCGCCATGGCCATGCTGCTGCTCGGCTCGCCCCTGTCCCCCGGCGGCTGGGGCGGCGTGCTGCTGCTGTGCTGCGGCGTGCTGACCCTGACCTGGGACAGCCTGCACGGCAAACGGGCCAGACCGTCCGATCTGGCCATCATCTTCGGCACCGCCGTCGTCATCATGGGCTACACGCTCGCCGACGGCTACGGCGCGCGCGTCAGCGGCCACGCCGTCAGCTACGCCTGCTGGATCTTCTTTATCGAAGCCTTCCCCCTCATGGCCTTTGTCTTCCTGCGCCACCGCAGAACCTTCCTGCCCTATGCCCGCGCCCGCCTGCGCGTCGCCCCCTTCAGCGGCCTGTGCAACGTGGGCTCCTACGGCATCGCCATCTGGGCCATGACCAAAGCCCCCATCGCCCTGGTGGCGGCCCTGCGCGAAACCTCCGTCATCTTCGGCATGCTCCTCAGCATCATCATTCTGAAGGAACCCTTCACCCCGGCCCGCCTGCTCGCCGTCCTGCTCGTGGCCGCCGGAACCATGCTGATCAGGCTGGCATGAGGAAGAATACAGCACACACCGTCCGCTGAGGATGCCCCGCTGCCGCCGGCTGTCACAAGACAGTCCCTCGGATACCACAGCCCCCCAAGGGGACGCCTCCATGCCACGGCGGGCGTGAGGCGGACCTCAGCGGCAAGCCCCTGCGGAGGCGGCTGTGCGCACCAGTCAGGGACAAAAGCCTGCCCCCTCAGGCTCCCCGGAACGCACCACGGAACTCTGAGCCGTGCGGCACCGGCCAGCCCTGCCCCAGCCACACAGTGAAAACCTTCACACAGCAGGCGGCGCTGTCCGCACAGGCCATGCGTCTTTGCGGCAACGGCATAATACTGCTGCTTTCTGTCGTTTTTATAAGTTTTTTACTTCATTCCTGATTGATTAGTAAGTTTCTGCAACAAAAAACGAATTTCTTGCGCCAGCGTACAAAGTAGGCTACATAACAGTAAGAGCGTTGCAACACTGTGTCTGACAGTGTCGTTTCCAAATCTGTTCAGTGTCCCTGGAGCGTCCCCTGACAGATGCGGGAACGGACGGCTGTGGCCTTAGTCTGCAAAGCTCCCCGCGCCACTCGGGCGTGCGCAGGCAAAACCCCCAGCGCATCCGTTTCAGGAGTTTTTGCCCGGATCGCCTGTCTGACCCGGCCAGACCAACTGTCGCCTTATAACCCTGCAACCTGTGAGGTCCTCATATGAAGTGCAAAACGCTGCTCGGGCTTGTTGCGGCAAGCTTTCTTGCCCTCGGACTGGCCCTTCCGGCCCAGGCTGAAGACCCTATCAAAATCGGGGTCTACCTTCCTCTGACCGGCCAGAACGCCTTTGGCGGCAAGCTCGAGCTTGACGGGGTCCGCCTGGCCCACAAGCTGAAACCCACCGTGCTGGGCAGAGACGTTGAACTGGTCGTCGTCGACAACAAATCCGACAAGGTCGAAGCGGCCAACGCCGTCAAACGCCTGACCGAACGCGACAACGTCCTGGCCATCATCGGCACCTACGGCTCTTCGCTGGCCATGGCCGGCGGCGACGTGGCCGAACGCGCCAAAACGCCCATGATCGGCACCTCCTGCACCAACCCGCTCGTTACCCAGGGCAAGGCCTATTCCTTCCGCGTCTGCTTCATCGACCCCTACCAGGGCGCTGCCGCCGCTTCCTACGCCTTCAACGAACGCGGCTACAAGAAAGCCGGTCTGCTTATCGACGTGGCCAACGACTATGCCGTCGGCCTGTCCGCCTTCTTCAAACGCTCGTTCAAGAAGCTGGGCGGCGAAATCGTGGCCGAACTCAAGTACAACTCCGGCGACCAGGACTTCACCGCACAGCTGACCGAACTCATCAGCAAAAAGCCTGACGTGGTGTTCATGCCCGCCTACTTCGCCGAAGGCGCCATCATCATGAAGCAGGCCCGCGAACTGGGCGCCACCTTCGTGATCATGGGCGGCGATGCCATGGACAACCCCAAGACCCTGGAAATCGCCGGCAAGGCCGCCGACGGCTTCCTGCAGACCACCTTCCCCTATGACCTCTCCATGCCCAAGATGAGCCCCGAGGCCGAAGCCTTTACCAAGGCCTGGAAGGAATTCTCCCCGAACGAAGCGCCCAACGTCAACGCCGCGCTGGGCTACAACGCCTATAACCTGATCATTGACGCCATCACCCGTGCCGGCAAGGCCGACACCCACGCCGTGACCGAAGCGCTGGCCGCCACCAAAAACCTGCCCACCGCACTGGGCGTGCTCAGCATCAACGCCACCCACGACGCCGAAATGCCCGTGGGCGTGATTGAATACCGCGACGGCAAGCGCACCTATGTGGGCGAAGTCACCGTCAAGTAGGCAACACCATCACGCATCCCAGGACCGGAGACTCTGCCCCGCGCGGGGCCTCCGGCTCTTCTCTGCCGGCCCCCGCGCCTTCACTTCAACGCTTCGGACGACGCCCCGCAGCCTGCACGGCCACCGTTTGCCCAGTCGCGTCGCAGCCGGAATCCAAGGCGGTAACCATGAGCCTTGACATGTTCATCCAGCAATTTTTCAACGCCATCACCCTGGGTTCCCTGTATGGACTCATCGCCATCGGCTATACCATGGTTTACGGCATCCTGCGCCTCATCAACTTTGCCCATGGCGATATCCTCATGCTTGGCGCCTACTTCGTCTTTTTCGGCACCACGACCTTCTGCCTGCCCTGGGGACTGGCTGTCGTCGTGGCCATCCTTGCCGCCAGCGCAACAGGCATCCTGATCGACCGCATCGCCTATCGCCCGCTGCGTGAGGCCCCGCGCATCTCCGCCCTGATCAGCGCCATCGCCGTCTCCTTCTTCATCGAAAGCCTCAGCGTCGTGCTGTTCACCGGCCTGCCCCGCCCCGTCTATCAGCCGGAATGGCTGACCACGGCCTTTCAGATCGGCTCCATCCGCCTGCTGCCGCTGACCCTGCTCGTGCCGGCCATCAGCTTCGTGCTGGTCATGCTGCTTTTGTGGATGGTCTACCACACCAAGCCGGGCCTGGCCATGCGCGCCATCTCAAAGGACATCGAAACCACACGTCTGCTGGGGGTCCGCGTCGACCGCATCATCGCCCTGACCTTCGGCATCGGCTCCGCACTGGCCGCGGCTTCAGGCATCATGTGGGCCCTGCGCTACCCGCAGATCAACCCCTACATGGGCATCTTTCCCGGCTTCAAAGCCTTCATCGCCGCCGTGCTCGGCGGTATCGGCTCCATCCAGGGTGCCATGCTGGGCGGCCTGATCCTCGGCATGCTCGAAATCATGGCCGTCGCCTTCCTGCCAAGCCTTTCCGGCTTCCGCGACGCCTTCGCCTTCATCGTCCTGCTGCTCGTGCTCTTCTACAAGCCTACAGGCATCTTCGGCGAACACACGGAGGAAAAAATATGAACTCCGTCATCCGCAACCGCCTGCTCAACGTCCTGCTCATCGCTGTGCTGGGACTGTTCCTCTACTGGGCCGAACACAACCTTGACGGCTACAAAATCCAGATCCTCAACCTCATTGCCGTCAATGCCATCCTGGCACTCTCGCTGAACCTGATTTACGGCTTCACAGGCATGTTCTCCCTGGGACACGCCGGCTTCATGGCCATCGGCGCCTATGTGTCCGCCCTGTGCGTCCTCTCCCCGGATCAGAAGGAAATGATGTGGATCCTCGAAGAAGTCGTCTGGCCGGTCTCCGTCATCCATACCCCCTTCTGGTTCTCCGTCCTGGCCGGAGGAATCCTTGCCGCCCTGTTCGGCCTCATCATCGCTCTGCCCGTCCTGCGCCTCGGCGGCGACTATCTCGGCATCGCCACGCTCGGCTTTGCCGAAATCATCCGCGTGCTCATCGTCAACGCCACACCCATCACCAACGGCTCGCTGGGCATCAAGGGTATCCCCATGCACAGCACCCTCCTGGTCAACTACGCCTGGCTGCTCGTAACCCTCTATTGCCTGATACGCCTGCTCAACAGCAACGTGGGCAACGTCTTCAAAGCCATCCGCGACGACGAAATCGCAGCCAGAGTCATGGGCGTCAACGTCTTTGGCTACAAGGTGCTCTCGTTCTGTATCGGTGCCTTCTTCGCCGGCATCGGAGGCGCCCTCATGGGCAACCTCCTGACCACCATCGACCCAAAAATGTTCACCTTCCTGCTCACCTTCAACGTTCTGATGATTGTGGTCGCAGGCGGACTCGGCTCCATAACCGGCAGCCTCCTCAGCAGCGCCATCATCACCGTGCTGCTCGAATCGCTGCGCGCCGTCGAGGACCCGTTCTCCCTCGCCGGGTTCGACGTACCCGGCATCCCCGGCATGCGCATGGTCGTCTTCTCGCTCGTGCTCCTGTGCATCATCCTCTACCGGCGCGAAGGACTCATGGGCATGAGGGAAATCACCTGGAACGCCCTGTTCCGCTTCATCGACAGAAGGAAGCACGCATGAGCACCAGCCCTCTTCTTGCGCTTGACAGCGTCACCATGCGCTTCGGCGGCGTCGTCGCGGTGGACAACCTCAGCCTCCATGTGCCCGCCGGCAGCGTGACCGGACTCATCGGCCCCAACGGCGCTGGCAAAACCACCGTCTTCAACGTCATCACAGGCTTCTATACCCCGCAGGCCGGAAATGTCCGCTTCAGAGGCGAAACCATCACCGGCAGGCAGCCCCACCTCATCTGCAAGGCCGGTATCGCCCGCACTTTCCAGAATATCCGCCTGTTCGGCAACGAAACCGCCCTCCAGAACGTCATGATCGGCTGCCATGTGCGCCAGAAAAGCGCCTGGTGGATGCCCGTCCTCTGCCTGCCGCAGGCCGCCCGCGAAGAACGCGCCATCGCCGAAAAATCCCTTGAACTGCTCAAGCGCCTCGATCTGATGATCTATGCCGGCGAAAAAGCCTCAAGCCTCCCCTACGGAGCCCAGCGAAGACTTGAAATCGCACGCGCCCTGGCTACAGACCCCTCACTCCTCGTGCTCGACGAACCAGCAGCCGGCATGAACCCCCAGGAAAGCCAGGCCCTCATGCACTTCATCGAACGGCTGCGCACTGAATTCAACCTGACCATCCTGCTCATCGAACACGACATGAAAGTCGTCATGGGCGTCTGCGACCATATCTGGGTCCTCGAATACGGCAAGCTCATCGCCGACGGCGACGCCCAGGCCATCCGCAACAACCCCAAAGTGATCGAAGCCTATCTGGGCGGGGAGGACCTGAACAGCCATGCTTAACATCTCTGACCTCCATGTCCACTACGGCGGCATCCATGCCGTGCAGGGCGTGTCCCTGCATATCCCCAGAGGGCAGATCGTTACCCTCATCGGCGCCAACGGCGCAGGCAAAAGCAGCATCATCCGCTCCATCTCCGGCCTGGTCAAAGGCGCAAAAGGCAGCATCGAATTCACACCCTCCAACGGCAGCCCCATCCAGCTGCTCGGCAAACGCCCGGAAGACATGGTCCGCCTCGGTATCTCCATGAGCCCCGAAGGACGGCGCATCCTCCCACACCTCACCGTGCGCGAAAACCTCCTCCTCGGCGCCTACTCCCGTACCGACAACGCCGCCATCGAGGAAGACATCGAACGCGTCTACACCCTCTTTCCCCGCCTCAGAGAACGCCACTGGCAGCCGGGCGGAACCCTCTCCGGCGGCGAACAGCAGATGCTGGCAGTCGGCCGCGCCCTCATGTGCCGGCCGGAACTGATCATGCTCGACGAACCTTCCCTTGGCCTGGCTCCCCTCCTGGTCAAGGAAATCTTTGACATCATCCTGCGCATCAACCGCGACGGCATGACCGTCCTGCTCGTCGAACAAAACGCCCTCGCAGCACTCTCCATCGCCCACTACGCCTACGTCCTCGAAGTGGGACACGTCGTCATGGAAGCCCCCGGCCACGAACTGCTCACCGACCCCAAAGTCAAAGCCGCCTACCTGGGCGGCTGATCCCCCGCCGCCTGCCATCAAACTACACGGCAGTCGGGAAGTAACAGGATACTCCGAGGCGGGGGGAAGGCGGAAACCCTTTTTATAAAAGGGTTCTCCTCCTTCCCCCCGGCCCCCCATCCACCTTCCTAAAACTTGTATCGGGACGGCGACTATAGCTGCGCAGACGGTACAAAGGGATGCAGGTGGGTCTTCCCCGGTCATGCAGCAAAAATGCCCGGAGCGCCCCTTTCTGCCCCTGAAACGACCACACGCTAACGACCATGTGCTGTACACGCTCGGGTTTGCCGGCTTCAAAGGTATCCCCGGCGTATCTGGCGGCGGCAGGGTTCAGCACATACGGCACACGCGGTCAGGCGGGCATCCGGCAGAAGGGGACATCCGATGCAGAGATACAGAGAGGTAAAGCCCGCACATGCATGCAGGCAACAACTGGGATGCATCCGTGAAGCGGAGTGGGAATCATCGGGGAGCACGCCACAACGCATTGAATTATTGTCTGCCCGGCCCAGCGCCCGGGAGAAAGTATTCCAACATTTCCAGCCTGGCACGAAAAGCCCCACAGACTTTTACAGAGCACGCATACAGGAGACAGACAAGCCATAGTGCGTTTTGCCATTGAAAAAGGCAAAAGCGCAAGATGGCAGCAACACCGCATCACCCGGCCAAAATTCAGAGGAAGAACCGCACGGTTTCCGCGATACGACAGGCCGCATGGTTTGAAACGCTTCGCGGTTCAAACTGAAATGTTCCAGCTTTTTTCTTCCGCAGGCGCATAGAATCTCCCCTGGCAGTCACAGCAGGGCGACGCCTAGCGCCTTTTCCCACACAGGTGGCTAGCGTCTTCTGCCTGACGCTTCATGGGTACCTGTCCGCACTGCCCGTACAGCACAAATCAAAAGTTTCAGGAAAGAAGATGGGGGCCCGGGAGAAGGAGGAAAGCCCCTTTACAAAGGGGTTTCCTCCTTCCCCCGGATACCCATTGCAGCCTCTCAGCACGCACACCAAAAAACGGGGCAGGACGTTCGTCCCACCCCGTCGGAGCGTTCCGGAGGAACCCGATGTTCCCCCGGACATGGAGCGTTATTGGATTACTGGCAAAGGGCCAGCAGCACACCAGCGGCCACGGCCGAGCCGATAACGCCGGAAACGTTCGGGCCCATGGCGTGCATGAGCAGGAAGTTGCCGGGGTTGGTTTCCTGACCGACCTTGTTGGACACGCGGGCGGCCATGGGCACCGCCGACACACCGGCCGAGCCGATCAGCGGGTTGATGGGTTCCTTAAGGAACTTGTTCATGAGCTTGGCCAGCAGCACGCCGCCCGCCGTACCCATGGCAAAGGCGAACAGGCCCATCAGCAGGATACCGATGGTCTGCATGGTCAGGAACTTTTCAGCGGCCAGCTTGGAGCCCACGGAGAGGCCCAGGAAGATGGTCACGATGTTGATGAGGGCGTTCTGCATGGTGTCGGACAGACGGTTCACCACGCCGCATTCACGGAAGAGGTTGCCGAGCATGAGCGCACCCATCAGCGGCACGGCCGAGGGAAGCAGCAGAGCGCACAGCAGGATAACCACCAAGGGGAAGATGATCTTTTCCATCTTCGAGACGGGGCGCAACTGCTTCATGACGATGCCGCGTTCTTCCTTCGTGGTCAGAAGGCGCATGATCGGCGGCTGGATGATCGGCACCAGGGCCATGTAGGAGTATGCAGCCACGGCGATGGAGCCGAGCAGATCCGGCGACAGGCGCGAGGCCAGGAATATGGCTGTCGGGCCATCCGCGCCGCCAATGATACCGATGGAGGCGGCGTCCTTAAGGTCAAAGTTGATACCCGGCACGATCTCGGAAAGCAGAAGCGAACCGATCAGAGCCGTGAAGATACCCAGCTGGGCGGCGCCGCCAAGCAGGGAAGTCTTGGGGTTGGCGATCAGGGGACCGAAGTCCGTCATCGCGCCCACGCCCATGAAGATGATGAGCGGGAACAGGCCGCTGTTGATACCGAATTCGTAAATGATGTACAGGAATCCGCCGGGATCGGAGATACCGGCCAGTGGCGCGTTGGACAAGAGGCCGCCCATGCCGATGGGCAGAAGCAGCAGAGGTTCAAAACCGCGCACGATAGCGAGGTAGACAAGCACCAGGCTGACACCGATCATGATCAGCTTGCCCATGCCCCCTTCTGTGCTGAAGAAGCCATAGAGGCCCGTGGACTGCCACAGCGCGGCCAGAGTTTCACCCAGGGAAGCCATCTGGGAAGCCTCGGCGGCCTGTTCGGCGGCCAGAGCCAGGGTGGGCATCAGCGTGGACAGAGCCAGCAGCAGCATGAAGATGGCGGACACATGCAACGGCAGGCGATAGATTTTGTTATGATCCATGGCGTACCTCACTGCAACACGGCAAGCACGGCGTCAGTGCTGACCTGATCGCCCTGATGGACGTTGATGGAAACCACGCGGGCATCTCTGGGGGCCTTGATTTCCAGTTCCATCTTCATGGCTTCAAGGACGACCACGGGTTCGCCTTCCTTCACCTGGGAGCCGGGCTGGGCCACAATGCGCAGAACCAGGCCAGGCAGGGGTGCGAGCAGGTTTTCCTGCGATCCGTCGCCAGCGGCTGCGGCAGGAGCCGCAGCGGGCGCGGCCGCAGCGTCGCCCACGGTGTAGGCGTAGCTTGTGCCGTTAACCACAACCTGGTCGTTTTCCACCTTGACGTTATAGGCTTGGCCATCAAGGGTGATGGTCATGGCGTTGCCGGTGGCGGCAGGCGCAGCGGGGGCCATGTCGGCCTTGCGGCGGATGTTTTCCTTGGCTTCGCCCTTGAGGAAGGCAATGCCCTTTTCCAGGCAGGAGGCCACGAGGAAGACGTTTTCGTCGGTGGTGGGCAACTCGGCGTCGGTCAGCATCTTCTTGAAGTAATCGAGGCTTTTCTTGGGATCGGCGTCGTTGATTTCAAGAACGGGCTTGTCGACGGGTTCCAGGCCCAGCTGTTCGGCGGCGTACTTGACGACTTCGGGATCGGGCGGGCACGGGGTCTTGCCGAAGTAGCCGAGGACCATCTTGCCGTAACCGGGAGCGATCTTCTTCCAGGGGCCGAACATGACGTTGTTGAACGCCTGCTGGAAGTAGAACTGAGACACCGGGGTCACGGAGGTGCCGAAACCACCCTTGGCCACGGCATCGGTCATGGCCAGGATGCAGTCGTTGTAGCGATCCATGAGCTTGTTGTCGCGCAGCATCTGGGTGTTGGCGGTCAGCGCGCCACCCGGCATGGGCGAGAACGGAATGAGCGGGGAAACCATGACGGATTCCGGCGGCGTGAAGTAGGTATCCATGCACTCCTGGAAGACCATTTCCGCTTCACGGATCTTGTCGATGTCGACATCAATATAATAATCGGTGCCGCGCAGATTCTGCCACATGGACAGCACATCGGGCTGGCTGGTGCCGCCGGAAACCGGGGCCAGGGAGAGGTCAACCGCGTTGCAGCCGGCTTCGATGGCCGCCAGGTACTGGGCGATGCAGCCGTCGGCGGTTTCGTGGGAGTGGAAGTCGATGTAGGCGTCGTTGCCGAGAAGCTTGCGGGTCTGCTTCACGGTTTCGTACACGATCGACTGCGGGGTGGTACCGGAAGCGTCCTTGAAGCAGAGGCTGTCGAAGGGAATTCCGGAATCCAGAATCTGGCGCAAAATTTTCAGATAGAAGGCGGCATCATGCGCGCCGGTAAGTCCTGGAGGCAGGCCCATCATCGAAATAACGATCTGGTGCTTGCAGCCGGCTTCGACGATGCACTTGCCGGAGAAGATCAGGTTGTTGACGTCGTTGAGCGCGTCAAAGTTGCGGATGGTGGTCACACCATGCTTCTTGAACAGCTGGGCGTGCAGCCGGATGACATCGCTGGAGCAGGAATCGAGGGCAACCACGTTGACGCCGCGGGCCAGCGTCTGCAGGTTGACATCCGGGCCCACATGGGCGCGGATCTCGTCCATGGCCGCATACGGATCTTCGTTGCAATAAAATACTTTCGACTGGAAAACGGCCCCGCCGCCATGCTCGAACCAGGTAATGCCGGCATCTTTGGCGGCATCAAGGGCGGGGAGGAAATCCTTGTTTAATACACGCGCACCATAACAAGACTGGAAACCGTCACGGAACGCCGTGCACATGAAGTCAATCTTTTTCTTGGCCATAGTTACTCCCTGTCAGCGTGATTGCGGCTCAAAGGAAGGCAAAGCAAGCGGAAGCAGTCGGCATCCATGCTGGTTGCGAGAGGTTCGCGTCTCGTTCCGCTGCCATGCTCAATGAGCGGATTCTTTCTACTTCAAACCGAATTTGACTCGAGCCAAGGCGATGACGCCCGCGATGCGGGCTTTTTCGTCACCGCTACCGCTGCCACTGCCACTGCCCGGATCAGCGGGTTTGCCGGCGTCCAGTTTCGCCTCAATTCTGCGGACGATTCCGCTGGTTACCTCGACCGCATAGATGAGGACGATCAGAAACACGAACACGGTCCCCATCCCGGCCACCATCAGGATCAGGCTTTGAAGAATCAAACGACCCTCCTTTGGTTTGCGGGGAGGGAGGGCCCCTCCCCGGTTACATGTCAGACTAGTAGAAAATGCTCGTAATGAATTCGGACAGGCCACTGACAGCCACCACGCCGGACAGGAGCACCGACGAGACGGAGATGGCGAACATCTGCAGGAACAGCTTGTTATGGTCGATCTTGTCGCGGAATTCGCCAGTGGAGTGGGCGAAGGTCAGCGCGCCACCGGTCGAGGCGGGCGACAGGCCGGCCAGGTGCGAACCCACGCCAAGGGAGGCGATCATGGCCACCGCAAAGTTGGGATCGGTCAGGCCCATGTGTTCCATCAGCGAAGGCACGGTCGGGATCAGCGCGGGCATAACCACGCCGGAGGTGGAGCTGAACCAGCTCATGCAGCCGGCCACGATGGAAATCACGCCGTCGATGGTGTCGGCGTTGGAGATGGAGGCCATGATCTTGGCGAGCAGGTCAATGCCGCCGGCGATGATCACCAGGTGCATCAGCATGCCAACACCGACAACCATCAGGATGACGCCCCAGGAGACCTTCTTGATGCACTCTTCCATGCTGGTCACGCCAAGCAGGTTCAGGACGCAGCCGATGACGAAGCAGGTCAGGCCGATGTTGGTCTTGAACACGATAACGATGAAGATCATCACAACCGCAGCGATCAGGGTCAGGCGCTGGTCACGGTTGAAGGGAGGAATGTCCGATTCCTTTTCGTGTTCCGCGCTCTTGGTAAGCCGCCAGCCCCGGAAGAGGATGTACACATAGACGGCAAAGATGAACGTGGCGACAAGATGCACGAACAAGTTGGCAAGCCAGGTTTCCGGATAGCCGATGTCAGCGGACAGGGTATTGGAAATAATACCCGTGGCGCACCAGGGCACCATACCACCGGCGATAGCGCCCAGCTGGCCGGGGTAGCACATGAGCAGCGGATGGGCGCCCATGGTCAGGGCCAGCGGGGCCGCGAACATGGTCGCCAGGGCGATACCAGGCACGGTGCCGGGGCCGGACGCCGCCAGCAGCACACCCACAAAATACATGAAGAAGGGCACGGCCCAAGCCCTTTTGCCGGCCATGGCCACGACCTTGCGCGCCAGCAGGTGCAGCGTGCCGTTGATCTGGGCGATGCTGGCAAAGAAGGAGGCGCCCAGAAGGATGATGAACAGGTTGGAGTTAAAGCCCTTGATAATCGTGTGCGTATCGATGTTGGCAATGATGGCGAGAATCAGGGTCACGCCGAACGCCAGCACACCGGGGTTCATTTTACGCCAGAAGGCGATAGCGATGGTGAGAAACAAAGCAAGCAGCGAGATAATTGCCAAGGTTTCCGCGCCCAGTGTCATGAATTCCTCCAAGTTAGGTAGAGTTCATTGAAAGAGGGACCGTGCTTCTCCCCCACCACGAGGGAGAAGCGGTTAAAGGTTAAAAAAACTATTTCACCTTGTAGATGCTATCGATGAGCGTACCGTCGCGGTATTCCACAACGGCAACGACTTTCGATTCGTCAAACGGCACGGGTTCAGGCTTGCCCGTCATGGCTTCGATATCATTCTTGAGCTTGTGGATATCGAGCACGGGCAACTTGGCAGCCTGAGCCGCACGCAACAGTTCCTCATTGCGGGGATTGATGCAGATACCGCGTTCGGTAACGATGGCGTCCACCGTTTCGCCAGGCGTGACCACCGTCTGAACGTGATCGCGGATGGCGGGCACACGGGTCCGCTGGCAGGGGCACAGCACCACAGACAGCTTTGCGCCTGCGGCCGTGTCGCTGTGACCGCCAGAAGCGCCACGCAGCACACCGTCAAGGCCGGTCATGACGTTGACGTTGAAGTCCACGTCCACGTCGAGGGCGGCCAGCACAACCACATCAAGATGATTCACCGCGCAGCTGCCGGCAAACGGGTTGGCGTAGCCGGAAGCGTCGATTTCGATGTGGCGGGGGTTATTGTGCAGCGAACCGGTCACGGCAGCGTCAAAGCTCTGCACGTCAAGCACCGCGTCAAACAGGCCGTGTTCAAGCATGTCGACCGTATGGCCGGAAATGCCGCCCACGCCAAAGGACCCCTTGATGCCCTTTTCGAGCATGTAGTCCTTCAAAAAGCCCGTCACCGCCAGCGAAGCACCGCCGGCGCCGGCCTGGTAGGAAAGCCCGGGAGCCAGATACCCGGAAGCCTTGATCAGCTCGAAGGCCAGCCAGGCCTGACGCAGCTGCACAGGGTCACGGGTGTAGCGCACGGTGCCACTGGCGATTTTGCGCGGATCGCCGATGCTGTCCACCAGAAGGACCTGATCGACCTGCTGTTCGGGGATGGAAATGCGAGGCATGAGCGGATAATCCACCAGGTTGTCCGTCACGGCCACCACATGCGAAGCGTACTTGGCGTCCATCATGGCGTAGCCGAGCGAACCGCAGGCGGAAGGCCCGGTCGAGCCGGTGAAGTTGCCGTACTTGTCGCAGGTGGGCGCACCGAGGAAAGCCACATCGATATGAATCCGGCCTTCTTCGATAGCACGGGCGCGTCCGCCGTGGCTGTAAATCAGCGCCGGGCGGGCAAGTTTGCCTTCAGAAACGGCCTGCCCGATACGACCGCGCATCCCGGAGCTGCAAATGCCCGTCACCACGCCGGCTTCGATCATGTCGGCCACGCAGTCGTGAGCGTCTGTCAGGGAGCTGGGGGCAAGGGTGAGATCCTTGATGCCCATGGCCTGGATTTCACGCATCACAAGCGGCAGCACGCCATCGCCGTTGCGCATGTGGTGGTGGAACGAAATGGTCATGCCATCTTTAAGACCCGACCGCTCAATCGCCTCGCGAATGCTTTTGGTGACCTTGTCACGCTGGCAGGCTGGAACAGTGCGGCGCGTAGCGGCCCGCGCATAGGAATAATCGCCGCGCAGCCGGTCAAACGCACCGGTAAACGGGGCAAATTCGCCAAGGCCTTCCACTTCGGTCGGCACCAGCCGGCCCAGAGCGTTGGCTATCATCTTGCTCATAAGTCTTCCACCTCCGGCATGTTGTCGGCGTTGGCCCGAGCCACCACGGCTTCCGCCTGTTCAACCACAGGCTTATCCACCATCTTGCCGTTCACGGAAATCACGCCAATGCCCCTTGCGGCCGCTTCACGCGCCGCGTGAACAACGGTGATGGCCTTCTTCAGCGTCTTCAGATCAGGAGCGAAAGCGTCGTTGATCACCTTGCACTGGGAAGGATGAATGGCAGCCTTGCCACTGAAGCCAAGCTGAATCACAAACTTGGTTTCGTCGCGCAGCCCCTGGGTGTTGTCGAGATCGGTGAAGGGGGTGTCAAAGGCCATGATGCGCGCGTCGCGCGCGGCAAGCACCACGAAGCTGCGGCCAAAGAGCAGTTCGGTCCCTTCCAGGGTCCGCATGATGCCCATATCGGCGGCAAGATCCTGGCCGCCAAGGCTGATGGCGGTCACACGGCCGGGTGCCGCATTGGCCACTTCACGCGCGTTGAGCACGCCCTTTGCCGTTTCAAGCATGGCGTGAACCTTGACGGTCCCCACCGGAATCCCCGCCTTCTTTTCGATGGCGGTGATGCGTTCGTCCACTTCCCGGGCGCCGTCGGCATCTTCCACCTTGGGCAGGCGGATGGCGTCAGGGCAGCAGGGGATGATCATTTCCAGGTCGTCGGCATAGAATTCGGTGTCCTGGCCGTTGACGCGCACGATGCGCCCCACACCCTGGAAATCCACATTCTGCAGCGCATACTTGCAAAGAATGCGCGCGGCGTCCTTTTCGCCCTGGGCAATGGAGTCCTCAAGGTCAAGGATGACCGCGTCGGCGTTCATATATGCGCAGTTCTGCAACATGCCCGGCCCTTTACAGGGCACATACAGCTGTGAACGGAAAAGTCCCATACGTCGCCTCCCTATCGGCCAGCACGCAGCAACACGGTTTCGATCCGGGCCTTAAGGGTACATTCCAGCGCCCCATGATCCCGAACATCAACGCGAGCCTGGCTGACCCCGGCTGCCTGCATGCTTTCTTCCACAACCTGGCGGATCCGTGCTCCCCACTGCTTGAGGACGACGCTTTCTATATTGATAGACAGCCCTTCATCCGCGGGTTCCACAGAAATCAGGACATCGCTGGATTCCAGCGACCCCGCCACAGCCTTGTGTAAAATCTTCATGGGCTCTGTCTCCTTATCAGGAGTTCCCGCGCCGAAAAAGGCGGCGCGGGAACGTAAGTCAACTAAGCCTTGCCGTCACGCTGTTCCTGGGCGTTACGCACCAGGGCCGCATAGCGGTAGACCATATGGACGAACTTGCTGCAGGGCATGGTCAGGAACAGACCGAGCACAAGTCCGAGGTGGATGCAAAGCATGAGACCCATCAGGCTGGTGGAGCGCATGAACAGAAGCAGCAGACCGGACAGGCTGACCAGGAACAGCAGCGAGGTGAACGCGTTGTCCATGCTCGTGGTGCTGGCGTCGTAGGGCTCGGGGTCCATGACGAACTTCAGGTAAGCCAGGCCGCCGGTGCCAATGCACAGCGCGATGCCGCCGACCGTACCGAAGAACACGGGCAGGCTGGCAAAGTCGTACGGTGCGGGCCAGCCCATGACGTGATCATAGAAGAACGCGATGAGCGTAGCCACAAAGCAGCCGGCAAAGCCGTAGAAGGTGGCATGGTGGAACTTGCGGCGGATGAAGCTGAACCGATCGTCGGGATAGTTGCAGCCTTCGCCGTTGCCGTCCAGATAACGCAGAACCAGCACGTCCTTCACAGCCTGGATGTGGTTCTTCAGGCTGAAGAACACTTCAGGCTTGCTGCCCGTGATCTTCCACATGGCGGCCATGCCCTTGCCGAGGCAGAACAGGCTGAACAGGAAAATCAGGGTGAACACTACCAGCATCACGCTGTAGGGAATGATGTTGTAGAACGATTCGGGGCCGGTGTAGGCGGTGAAGAACGCCTGCACGCCGTTGGCGCCGATGGCGGCGGCCAGCAGCACGATGATGGCGGCCAGGGTGATCCCGAACACGGCCATGCCGTTGTTCTTGAAGATCTTGCCCATGAAGCCGGGCCATGCAAATTCGGAATAGGTTTCCTTGCGCAGCTCGGCCATGGCCTTGGGATAGTTCAGCTGGAACTCATGCGGCGGCGCATACTGGCAGCAGTAGTAGCAGCCGCGGCAGTTGTGGCAGAGGTTGGAGAAATATTTCAGTTCTTCGTCCGTAAAGGTACGGCGCAGTTCCATGGCCGGGAACACAGCGCAGAAGCCTTCGCAATAGCGGCAGGCGTTACAGATGGTTGTTACCCGGTGAGCTTCATTCATTATTTCAGACATGCGGCCTCCTTGCCGGCGATGCGGCCGAAAACGGTTCCAATGGTCATACCGAACCCGGCCATGTAGCCCTGGCCAAGGACGTTGCCGGAGGTAAGCTCACCGGCGGCGAGGATGTTCTTAAAGGGCGTGTCGTCCTGCTTTTTGACAAAGCAGCGTTCGGTCAGCGCCAGGCTCAGATACGAGAAGGTGATGCCAGGACGCAGCATGTAGCCGTAGTACGGCGGCTGGTTGATGGGACGGGCCCAGTTGGTCTTGGGCGGTTCGAGACCTTCGGTGGCGTTGCCGTCGGGCTTGCCGGAATCGAAGTCCTTGGTGGGCTTGCAGTGGGCGTTGAATTCTTCAACGGTCGCCTTGAGGGCGTCGGGATCGATGTCGAACTGCGAAGCAAGGCCTTCGATGGTGTCGGACACGAAGGGCGGGAACACCGACGGCATGAACAGGTCGATGGACTTCGAGTCGATGATGATATAGGCGATCTGATCGGGCTGGCCGGCCACAAGGCGGCCCCAGATGGCGTAGCGCTTGGGCCAGATTTCTTCGCCTTCGTTGTAGAAGCGCTTGCATTCCTTGTTCACGGCAATGCCGAAGGGCACGCAGTCAAGACGGGTGCAGATGCCGCCGTCGAACTTGGGCGCACGGCCGTCGATGGCCACGCAGTGACCCTGAGTGGGGTCGCCCAGCGTCTTGGCGCCATGATCCATCATGACCTTGAGCATCAGACCCTTGTCATACGGAGTGCCGCGAATGAGGAAGTTGGCTGCTGTGGGGCCCCAGGAACGCTTGAGCCATTCAAGGTTGGCCTGATAGCCGCCGGAAGCAAGCACCACGGCCTTGGCTTCCACGCGATAGTACTTGTCGCCCTGCTGGAAATAGGCGGCGCGGAATTCGTCGTTTTCGATTTCCAGGTCGTCCACGGTGGCGTCGTATTCAATCTTCACGCCCAGCTTTTCGGCACGGGCATAGTAGGCGTTGATGAGCGCCTTGCCGCCGCCGAGGAAGAAGCCGTTGGTCCGCGAAAGATGCAGCGTACCACGCATGGCCGGCTGGAAGTGCACGCCCTGTTCCATCATCCAGTCACCCACGTTGTTGGAACCGCGGATAACGATGCGGGCCATGGATTCAACCGTGTTGCCCTTGGTCACGCCAAGAAGGTCCTGATAGCACTCTTCTTCGGTGTAGGGGCCGGTCAAAAAGCTGTTGGCCGCCGGGTGGATATACCGGATGTTACGCGTGTGGCGGCTGTTGCCCCCGCGGAAATGCTTGGGAGACGATTCCAGCACAAGCACACTCGCGCCTTCCTGGCGGGCGGTAATGGCCGCGCACAGCGCCGCATTGCCGCCGCCAACGACGAGCACATCCACCTTTTGCGGGCTATATGCTGTCGACTGTTTGCTCATGATTCCTCCGAATGTTGAGGTTGTTGGTACGCTTCAGGCGTTGCCCCGGTAATAGTTGATAAGTGAGCCGGCGACGAGAACGTCGCGTTCGTCACTGGTCAGCTGGGGAAGATGCAGCGTCAGCGTCTGTTTCTTCCCTTCATGCACCCACACGGCTTCCAGGTCGGTCTTGCCGGCCATGAGCTGTTCGCGGATGTTGGGCAGATACACGATGTCGCCGACAGCCATGCCAGACTGCTCAGCATTGTCCATGATGAAGGGCAAAAGACCCCAGTTGACAAGATTGCCGCGGTAACGCTTGGTAGCGTATTCGGCAGCGATATTGGCCCAGCCGCCAAGCACCTTCTGACAGGAGGCGGCCTGTTCGCGTGCGGATCCGTCACCGGGCTTGAGCGCAAAGACCAGCGTGCTCACGCCCGTCTTGGCATAGTCGGCCTCAGACAGGCCGGCGTCGGCAAACATCTTCTTCAGTTCGTCATTGTACACGCCCTGCTTGCGTTCGGCTTCCAGGGCGCTCACAGCCTTGGCGCGGCCCACATATTCGGGATCCCGGCGGCCAAGGGTGAATTCGCTCATCTTGACGGGGTTGGAGCGGTAGGAAGACGTTTCACCGGAAGGAATCAGTTCGTCAGTCGTCGTGACCGGGTCATAGATGGCCGAGGCAACCTTGAGCAGCAGGTTGTCGGGCATGGAGTCCATGGCCGGCCAGTCAACGATGTTCGGGCCCTGGCGGAGCGGTTCTTCGGGCTTGGGATGCTGCCAGCCGTGGTACACGCGCTGCTTGTAGAGCAGGCCGTCGAACCCGTAGGCTTCGGGCGTTTCCTGCGGAGCGTTGGGCAGTTCGTCAGCGCCGGTCAGTTCGCCCTGACGCAGCGCCGTGGCGGCAATGGAGCGGGCGTCCATGAGCGCCACAAACGCAATCTGGCCACCGGCGGGCTTGGAGCCTTCGCGGTTGGGGAAGTTGCGGGTGGTGTGGCGGATGGAGAAGCCGTTCTGGCTCGGGGTGTCGCCGGCACCGAAGCACGGGCCGCAGAACGCGGTACGGAAGGTCGCACCGGTGCGGGTGAGGCTGTCGGGAATACCGTGCTTGGACAGCTCGAAGAAGACCGGTTCACTCGAGGCGTACAGCGACAGTTCGAACGCGCTCGAACCGATGGTCTGCCCGGCCAGAATCTGGTTCATGCGGAACAGGTTTTCGTAGGTGCCGCCGGCGCAGCCGGCCACCACGGCCTGATCGACATAGAACTTGCCGTTGCGGACCTTGGAACGCAGATCGGCATGCTTGGCCACGGGGCCAACGCGCTTTTCGGCGTCCTTCATCACCTTGTCGAGCAGATCGCCCATGTTGCTCTTGAACTCGCGGATCGTGAAGGCGTTGCCGGGATGGAAGGGCAGCGCGATCATCGGTTCGACCTTGTCCAGATCGATGGTGATCAGACGATCATAATAGGCACCTTCTTCAGGATGCAGGGCCTTGAAATCGTCCTTGCGGCCGTGCGCGGCAAGCCAGTTGTCGACGAGCTCGTCAGTTTCCCAGATGGAGGTCAGGCAGGCCGTTTCGGTCGTCATGACGTCGATGCCCATGCGGAAGTCGACGGACAGGGCGCCCACGCCGGGGCCGACGAATTCGAGCACGCGGTTTTTCACGATGCCGTCGTTGAAGGTCGCCCCGACCAGGGCGATGGCAACGTCGTGCGGGCCGACGCCGGGACGCGGCTTGCCGGTGAGATACACGCAGACGACTTCCGGAGGAGCCATGTCATAGGTCTTGGACAGCAGCTGCTTGACGAGTTCGCCCCCGCCTTCGCCGACGCCCAGACACCCCAGAGCGCCATACCGGGTATGGCTGTCAGATCCAAGGATCATGCCGCCGCATTTGGCCATCATTTCACGCGCGTACTGGTGGATAACCGCCACATGCGCAGGCACAAACTCGCCGCCGTACTTCACGCAGGCAGAGTGACCAAACGCATGGTCGTCGTTGTTGATGGTCCCGCCGACGGCACACAAGCTGTTGTGGCAGTTGGTCAGCACGAAAGGCAGCGGGAAGCGTTCCAGTCCGCTGGCACGCGCCGTCTGGATGATGCCCACATAGGTGATGTCGTGAGACACCAGCGCATCGAACTTCAGCTGCATGGCCTCCGGCTTGGAGGACGTGTCATGCGACTTGAAGATCTTGTAGGCCATGGTTCCAGATCTTCCCAAGAGCTTCTCCTGGGGAGAAAGATCGCCCTGTACATTGACCGGCTTGCCGCCTTTCAGCGTGCATCCCGTGGTCTGTACTGTGATCATGTGCGACTCCTGTGGTTAGTCTGTTCAAAAAGGCACAAAAATACTAGACGTTATCACAATAATAAGCAAGCTTTGTGCCACAATCGAATTGTCAACTTTCTGCACCGGACAAACGCAATGAAAGCGGTGAGGTATAACCGATCCCGGGGCAGCCCCCTCAGGCTTTTCAGGATAAAATCCTGATTGTAACCCCTGGATTGTTGCAAAAACGTTCCAAATATGTTTCATATGAGACGTTAGTGAAACAATATGGAACGTTTCACCCGGAAGAGTGTTTCACTCTCCCACAGAAAGTCCGCTGAAACATATCGTATATATCATGATAACCTCCTTGAATCAATCCTGAATAAAAAATCATGAAACATCCGTGAACATAAAGGCATATTTTATGCATACCTTAATGGAACATCCCTGATCCTTATTTATATTGTCGCCATGACGCGCAGGACGGGCCGGGCGCCGCCCTGACCTGCCGTCATGCTCCGTGTTTGCATCTTGTCCTAGCCTATATCTCTGGGGGAGTTCATGAGTGACTGCGCCATCGGGGTCGTATCCACATCACGTCAGATGACGCAACGGGTCCTGGACGTGGCCACGGCCCTGAATCTTTCGCTTGTCTATGTCCAGTCCTACCTGGATAACGCCATCCTGCCTTCCTTGCGCATGATCCAGAAAAACCACCTGGACGTGCTGGTCTCCCTGCGCGGCACCGCAGCTCAGCTGCGCGACTCGACCAACGTCCCGGTCATCGGCATCCCCACTCTGGCCATGGACATCCTCAACGTCATCGAAGAAGCCCACCAGAACGAAAAACACTTCATGCTCACCGTCTACGACGAACAGCAGATCGATGTCGAATTCCTTGAAAAAACCTTCGCTACGCGCATCCAGATCGGACGCTACCGCAACCTCTCGGAACTTGAGGACCTCATCCGCAACATCAGCCACACCGAATGCACGGCCGTCGTGGGTGGCGGCGCCACCGCCCGCCTGGCCAAAAAATACGGCCTGTCCAACTATCTGATGGTCCCCTCCCAGAACACCATCGCCCTCTCGCTCAACCACGCCCTGCGCATGGCCCGAGAAAAACACGCCCAGAAAGTGCTGCTCGCCCAGCAGCGCGGCATCCTGGACGCCGTTTCCGAAGGCATCGTCGCCGTGGACCAGGACGGACACATCACCTTCTTCAACAAGCAGGCCCAGCGCATTTTCCAGGTCCCCGAAAACGTCGTGGGACGCCTCGTCGGAGAAATCCTCCCCAACTCGCCCCTGCCGGAAGTCATGGAAAGCGGCACCCCGCGCCTGTCCGAAGTCGAGTCGATCCGCGACGCCTCCTTTATCGTCTCAAGCCTGCCCATCGCCCTGCCGGGCAAAGGCATCGTCGGCGGCGTGACCACCCTCGTCCCCTCCACGAAAAACACTCCCAAAAACACTAAAAACAGCCAGGCGTCGCAGGGCCTTGTCGCCAAATACAGGCTTGAAAACTACCGCCACACCAGCGCCGTCATGGCCAGAATCATCGAAAAGGCCAGACAGTTCGCCGTCACGGAATCCACCGTCCTGCTCACAGGGGAAACCGGCACCGGCAAGGAAATCATGGCCCACGGCATCCACCTCGCCTCCGCACGCCGCCGCGGCCCCTTCGTCTCCGTCAACTGCTCCGCCCTGCCAGAAACCCTCCTCGAATCCGAACTGTTCGGCTATGAATCCGGCGCCTTTACCGGCGCCCGGAAAGAGGGCAAAGCAGGCCTGTTTGAGCTGGCCCACCGGGGCACACTCTTTCTGGACGAGATCAACAGCATGTCCCTGAGTACCCAGGCCAAGATTCTCCGGGTGATTGAGCAGAAAGAGGTCATGCGCCTGGGCTCGGACTACATCATCCCTCTGGATGTGCGCATCATCACCGCCGCCAATGAGAACCTGGTGGAGATGGTACGGCGCAACGAGTTCCGCCGGGATCTGTTTTTCCGCCTTAACGTGCTGGAAATCCATATCCCACCCCTGAACCAGCGCCCGAAAGATATCCTGTATCTCTTCCGCCATTTCGTTGCAGAACTGCAGGGCTGTTCTCCCCGGGACGTCACTCTGGATCCCGCCCTGGAAAAGGCGCTGCGCACCCACAACTGGTGGGGCAACATCCGGGAACTGCGCAACGCCGCCCAGCGCTATTCCGTCCGGAGCAGCGGTCCCATCTCCCCGGACACCCTTTTCCCGGAAGACGGCAGCTCCGATGATGTCTCGCTGGTGGGAAGCGACCTGCGCATCGATCTGAAGGAACTGAACCGTGTGGTGGAAGGCCTGGTCATCCAGTCGCTGCTGGATCAGGGTCTGACCAAAACACAGACGGCAAAAGCCCTGGGCATCAGCC
>CALUZP010000143.1 GCA_944325325.1 uncultured Desulfovibrionaceae bacterium | reverse complement strand
AGGGATCCAGAGAAAAATATTCCATCCATTCGGCAAAAATCGCGCCTCTGCGGTAGGCACTCTCGACCACGGCAGCAAGCCGGCGATCCCCGCGTGAAAGGATCCCTTCCAGATAACTGACAGCCGGTTCATGCCAGCGCAGTTTGAGCCCTTTCTCCCGCTTGAACGATTCCAGCACCAGATGCACGCGCCGCGTAATTTCCTCCATGGAGATCTGAGGCTGCCACTGAAACGGCGTATGCGCCTTGGGCACAAACGGCGACAGGGCTGCCGTGACCTGCAGGCGCGGCATGCCCCGTCCGGCGGCGTCGCGAACCTTGCGGCAAAGCTCGGTGATGGCGTGCAGGTCCTCATCGGTTTCCCCCGGCAGGCCGATCATAAAATACAGCTTCACCTGCTGCCAGCCGTACTGGAAAAGTTTCTGCACATGCAAAAGCAGTCCCTCTTCCGTGACCCCCTTGTTGATGATGTCGCGCAGGCGCTGGCTGCCCGCTTCCGGGGCCAGGGTGGCTCCGGTGCGGCGGATGTCGGCCATGCGCTGCATGATGGCGTCATCAATGGATCCCACGCGCAGTGACGGCAGTGACAGCGCAATCTGCTCGGCTGCGCACCGATCGGCCGCGTCAAGGAACAGCGTCTTCAGGCCCGAAAAGTCCCCGGCGCTTAAGGCAAGAAACGACACTTCATCAAAGCCGGTCGCCTCCAGACAGCGGTCAAGAATCGTCCGGACATCCGCCAGGCTGCGTTCGCGCGAGGGCCGGTAGACCATGCCTGCCTGACAGAACCGGCAGCCCCGCGTGCAGCCGCGTGCGATCTCCAGACTCAGCCGGTTGTGCACCGCACCAAACGGCACCACCTGCCGTTCCGGATAGGCGGCCGTATCCATGTCTGCCACAATCCGCCTTGCTGGTTTCGGCATGCCGGGCAGCACCGGCCGCACCACCGACGGATCCTCCGGATCCTCAGCGAAGAACTCCGGCACATACACCCCGGGGATGTTCATGGCTTCCCGCAAAAAACGCGACCGCCGCCAGCCTTCCTGCCGCGCCCTGGCCAGCAGCGAGCAGAAGTCAGGCAGCAGGGTTTCCCCGTCACCCAGCAGGATGGCGTCCATGAACGGCGCCACCGGCTCACAGGCCACGGCACAGCCGCCACCGGCCACAACCACGGGCCAGGCCAGCAGATCGTCCTGACGGGCCCTGTCGGCGCTCCTGAACGGAATGCCCGCCAGATCGAGCATGTACAGGATGTTGGTATAGCAAAGCTCGTGCGTGATGGAAAAACCGACAAGGTGCGTCCTGGCCAGCGGCGTGTCCGACTCCAGCGTTGCCAGAGGCAGTTCATACTCGCGCAGCAGGGCCGCCGCTTCAGGAAGGGGCGCAAACACACGCTCCGCAACGCAGTCTTCCCTGTCATTCAGAATGGAGTACAAAATTTTCTGCCCGAGATAGGACATGCCTACCTCGTACAAATCGGGGAACGCCAGGGCGCAGTGCAGCCTGCCAGGCAGCAGAGGCTTATGCACAGCCCCCTCTTCAGTGCCCAGAAAATGGCTGGGACGGGGCAGCAGAGACAGGATTTCTTTCATCGTACATCCAGGGGGCGCCGGAAGCGAACGCGCCGATCACATTGAGGTTTTGCCAGTCCCTGCACGCAACGGAGCAGCGGCGGCGTTCCGGCGGGGCGGCGGGGCGGCAAGGTTGCCGGGAAGAACAGGCAGGGCTGCCGGCCTGGTTCTGTACCGGCCGATCCGGACGTTATGGGCGGACGTTACAGGCGGAAGGGCGCGGCCTTGTGCCTGCGCTGTCCCCGGGCGGGACGCCGCTCAGCCGGCATCCGGATGCCGGCCAGCACGTCTGTCAGTCTCCGGCTCCGGACGGCACAGCCAGGACACAGGTGCGCAAGCCCGTCAGCAGGGAAAAGCCTGCCGGCGCGGCCGGGCAGGCCGGCCCGGGAAACAGTCTCCCGGGAAGCAGCGCTCTAAAAAAGCCGACGCGCCCTCTGTTGACGCGTCGGCTTGAAACATCCTGAACGGCACAGCCTACTTGATGATGTTGCCGCCCATCGGCTTGCCGCCCTTGAATTCCATGCCGCCAAGGCCGGTCAGCGTCAGGTTCGTGCAGGCTTCAAGGTACTTGGCTTCGAGCCCGTCCGGCAGCTTGTCATAGATGTAAAGGAAGTGCCGGGCCTCGATCTTGCCCTTGAATTCTTCCTCAAAGGGGTAGCCGTAAGGGAGCATCATCATCTGCACACCCTGCTGAGAGGGAACAACCTGCAGAATCGCCACGTCGGAAAGACCTTCTTCCGTATATTTGCCAAGCGCAAGCTCGCCGGTGACAAGCTTGACCAGACGGATGTCATAAGCCATGGACTGTTCTCCTTGAGAAAATAAGGTACAGCGGCAACGCCCGCGTACAAGTTCTTCATTCCTAGGGGTTCCCGGACATTCTGTCAAGTTTTACAAGACGTGCCGTGCATTGTACACTTTGTCCGGCGACACAGGCTGTCGCAGGGAGAACGCATGACACAGAGCTTTCAGGAACGTATTGGCCACGCCTTTCGCGACGCTTCACTGCTGCGCACAGCCCTGACCCACAGCTCATGGGTCAACGAGCAGTCCGGCCCTCATACGGCAGCCCATAACGAACGCCTCGAATTTCTGGGGGACGCCGTGCTTGAACTGTGCGTCACCGAACAGCTCTATTCCCGCTTTCCCTCGTCCAGAGAAGGCGATCTGACCCGCATGCGCTCCGAACTTGTGAGCACGGCGTCACTGGCCGGGCTGGCCAGGGAAACCGGCATTGCCGGCGAACTGCGCATGGGGCGCGGCGAAGAGATGCAGGGAGGCCGGGAGCGCGATCCGCTGCTGGCTGACGCCATGGAGGCTGTTCTCGGTGCAGTGTACCTTGACGGCGGGATTGAC
>CALUZP010000142.1 GCA_944325325.1 uncultured Desulfovibrionaceae bacterium | reverse complement strand
AGCGGTTCGTGAGGCGCGCGGGTTGACTTCCAGGATATATACCTGTCCGTCCTTGACGGCATACTGAATGTTCATGAGGCCCACAACATGCAGTTCAAGAGCAAGGGCACAGGTCTGACGTTCGATTTCGCTGACAATATCAGCCGGCAGCGAGTAGGGGGGCAGTACGCAGGAAGAGTCACCGGAATGGATGCCTGCTTCTTCAATGTGTTCCATGATCCCTGCCACATAGACATCCTTGCCGTCAGCAATGGCGTCGACGTCAATTTCGATGGCGTTTTCAAGGAACTTGTCGATAAGCAGCGGATGCTCAAGAATCTGGCTGCCTACATGCGCGTCAAAGTAGGCGCGTAGCTGTTTGTGATCATAGACGATTTCCATGGCTCGCCCGCCAAGCACATAACTTGGGCGGACCACGACGGGATATCCGATCTTGGTGGCCACGTCATGGGCTTCGTCGAAGGAGCGGGCTGTACCGTTGGCTGGCTGCAGGAGTGAAAGTTTGCGCAGCAGCGCCTGGAACCGTTCGCGGTCTTCCGCGCGGTCGATGGCGTCAGGGCTGGTGCCAAGGAGAGGCACGCCGGCGCGCATGAGCGGCACAGCAAGCTTGAGCGGGGTTTGCCCGCCGAACTGGATAATCACACCATCGGGTTTTTCCATTTCGACGATGTGCATGACGTCTTCAAAAGTGAGCGGTTCAAAGTAAAGGCGATCTGAGGTGTCGTAGTCAGTGGACACTGTTTCTGGATTCGAGTTGACCATGATGGCCTGAACCCCCATATCGCGCAGAGCGTAGGAGGCATGGCAGCAGCAATAGTCGAATTCAATGCCCTGTCCTATGCGGTTGGGGCCGCCACCCAGAATCATGACCTTGCGCTTGGTGTCGGGCCGGACTTCCTGGCTGGTTTCGTATGTCGAATAGTAGTAGGGAGTAAAGGCCTCAAATTCTGCAGCGCAGGTGTCAACCAGACTGTAGGTGGGGTTGACGCCGGTAGCCTTGCGCAGGCCGCGGATGTCGCCCTCAGGCCGGCGCCACATTTCGGCAAGCTGACGATCCGAGAAGCCCATTTCCTTGGCTTTGCGCAGTACAACAGCCAGTTCCGGGTTGTCGGGCGTAGTGTCATTGGTGAGAGCAAAATCGCGGATGGCCTGTTCTTCATCTACAATCTGCCTGATCTGACGGAGGAACCAGGGGTCGATATGCGTGATGTCGTACAGTTCTTCAAGAGAAAATCCAGCCAGCATGGCGTCACGGATGGCAAAAATGCGTCGTGAGTTCGGGGTGCGCAGACGGGGCAGCAATATAGCCCGTTCAAGCGTTGTGGTGCGGAAATTGCCGCCAAGACCGGTTGCGCCGATTTCAAGGGAGCGCAGTCCTTTTTGCAGCGCCTCCTTGAATGTGCGGCCGATCGCCATGGTTTCGCCCACGCTTTTCATGGAGGTGGTCAGTTCGTCAACGGCGCCAGGAAATTTTTCAAAGTTGAAACGGGGAATTTTGACTACGCAATAGTCAATGGCCGGTTCAAATGACGCTGAGGTCTTGCGGGTAATGTCGTTGCGCAGCTCGTCGAGCGTGTAGCCGATAGCGAGCTTGGCGGCAATGCGGGCAATGGGAAATCCCGTAGCCTTGGAGGCCAGCGCCGAAGAACGCGATACACGGGGATTCATCTCGATGACCACGAGTTCGCCGTTCTCAGGATTGACGCCGAACTGGACGTTGGAACCGCCTGTTTCCACCCCGATTTCGCGCATGATGGCGATTGAGGCGTCGCGCATTTGCTGATATTCGCGGTCGGTCAGCGTCTGGGCCGGAGCCACCGTGATTGAATCACCGGTATGCACGCCCATGGGATCGACGTTTTCGATGGAGCAGACAATGACGGCGTTGCCAGCCTTGTCCTGCACCACTTCCATTTCAAATTCCTTCCAGCCCAGCACCGACTGTTCCATCATGACCTCATGAACAGGGCTCGCGGCAAGGCCGTCCGCCACGATGTTCTCAAGGTCTTCCATATTGTAGGCAATGCCACCGCCGGTCCCACCGAGAGTGAAGGCCGGCCGGATGATGAGGGGGAAGGGCAGTTCCTTGGCAGCTTCGCGCATTTCCTCCATGGAGTGGACAATGCGGCTGGCCGGGACTTTCAGGCCAATACGGCGCATGGCCTCACGGAACAGTTCACGGCTTTCGGCTTTTTCGATGACTTCGGCCCGGGCGCCGATGAGTTCTGTGCCGCACTCGTCAAGCACGCCGGATTTGGCCAGTTCCAGGGCCGTGTTGAGGCCGGTCTGGCCTCCCAGAGTAGGCAGGATAGCGTCAGGGCGTTCCTTGCGGACGATGGCTGCCACGGTTTCTGGTTCAATGGGTTCGATGTATGTACGATCGGCAAGCCCGGGGTCGGTCATGATGGTCGCCGGGTTCGAGTTGACCAGAATGACTTCGTAGCCCTCTTCCTTGAGGGCTTTGACTCCCTGCGTGCCCGAATAGTCGAACTCGCAGGCCTGACCGATAATGATCGGCCCGGAACCAATGACCATGATTTTTTTGAGATCAGTTCGCTTGGGCATGGTATCTCCAGCAGATATGACGACAGAAAGATATATGAACCCCTTTTTATACCCTGCATGGTGGCAGGCTGTCAAAACAAGAATGGGCGAAATCCGTGGGCATTGCACCCATTCATCCAGAGAGGCGGGAGGGCTGCCATCTGATCAGGGCCGTGGACCGGACAGAGGCAGGGCACACTGAACAGCTCCTGCTGTCCATGGCGAAAATTGAGCAGGTTTTTTCCCATGCCTGATTTCGGCCATGTTATCCTGACATGGCAACGCAGATAGCCTTGACTGTGTTGTACGGCCTCACCCCAAAACCAGCCGGCTTTGTCACAGCATACTGGAGTAAGGCATGCCTGATCCGAATCGGTATGTATATCAGTCTGTTTTGTGCACCGTGTGCGGCCTGGCCAGTGTTCTTTATGGTCGCGTCAGAGGATTGTGCGTTTCCTGGCGCAGGGCTGGATCCTGTACAGCGCCAGGTGTGTGCCCGTAGAGTTTGCGGAAGGCTGCGATGAAGGCAGACACAGAGGAATATCCTGCCTCCAGCGCGGCCAGAGTGACGCTTTCGCCCGCTTCAAGCCGTTCACGGGCGTGAGCCAGTTTGGCCCTGTGACGCCATCGGCCGGGCGTTTCACCGGTTTGCCGTTGAAACAGACGGCCGAGGTTGCGTTCGGACATGCCCAGCTCATGACTCCACTGGCTGAGCGTTTTTGTCGAATCGGGCGTATTGAGGAGCGAGGCACACAACTGCAGGAGCCTCCTGTCTGAAGGAAGCTGTAGCGTGAGAGAGACTTCAGACAGTTTAGCCAGCTGATCGAGCAGTGTCTGCACCAGACGCGCGTCAGGGCCTTCGGCATAATCATGCGGCAGGTGTTCAAGTTCCAGGATAAGTTCACGCACAAGCGGTGTGACAGCCAATGCGCAGAAACGGGTGAAGTGCGAGTGGGAGGGGAGAACAGCGGGATCGATGAACAGGCTTCTATCGTTGGTTGCGTCCGGTAGATACCATTCATGGCTCATACCCGGTGGAATCCAGACCATGCGCTGTGGCGGAACGAGAAAATTGCCGAGCGCTGTGCAGACCACCATTTTCCCGCTGGCCATATAGACCAGCTCCCCCCATTTGTCGTGGCTGTGCCTGTCGCTCCATGTGCCAGCGGCAAAGGAATCGTTGAACCAGTACACAGGACGGGGGATGGCCCCATAGGGAATCAGATAGCTTTTGACTTCCCGGGTTCGAAGCGGCGTTTTTTTCATGACACCCCCACAGTCAGGCGCGTCCAGAGCAAGGAACGTCCGAAATAGCTTCAACGGGATGCTCCCGCGTAGGCTGGGAATTGCCTGGGTTCCTCATACGCGGAAGTGTATGTCTGTTCCACTGCCAGCCTGGAGCCGCTTTGAGTGCAAACGGCTAGAAGGCGGCCATGGCATCGAAGAACATTTTGATGCACATGATGGTAAGCAGACAGGCAAAGGCCTTTTTGAGTTTGCCCACAGGCAGGCGGTGGGCAAGTTTGGCCCCCAGCGGCGCTGTCAACATGCTGATGGTAACCAGAATGAGCAGTCCTGGCAGATACACCAGTCCCAGGCAGTATTCAGGCAATTCCGGCATGTTCCAACCGTTAAAGACGTATCCAATAGTCCCCGACAGAGCAATGGGAAATCCGATGGCTGCAGACGTGCCAATGGTTTTATGCATGTCAACATTATGCCAGAGCATATATGGCACGGACATGCTGCCGCCTCCGATTCCTACCAGACCTGAAACACAACCAATGACGCCGCCTGCTGCGCTCAGTCCTAGCGGACCGGGCAGATGGCGCGAGGCCTTGGGTTTTTTCCCGAACAACATGGAATAGATAACATACAGCAGGAAGAAGACAAAGACGACCTGCAGCCACTGGGCCGGGATACGGGCAGCCAGAAAGCTGCCCAACATGGTACCCGCAAGGATGCCGGGCGTAATGCCGCCAACGATATTCCACTGTACGCCTACATGGCGCTGGTGAGCCAGTGTGCTGGAAACCGATGTGAACATAATGCCCGCCAGAGAAGTGCCCAGCGCAAGTTTGTGCAGGACAAGCGGCGAGACGTCCTGCAGACTGAACGCCACATGCAGCATGGGCACCATGACGATGCCTCCGCCGATGCCAAGCAGTCCGGCGAGCATCCCGGTCACCGCGCCAAGCAGCCCATACAAGGTAAATAGGGCCAGCATGAATCAGTTGTCCTTACGCGTCAGAAGCAGGGGAATAAGATGTTCGTCCTTGCTTTGTTGAATGGTTTCTCCAATTTCCCACTGTACGGCATCGGGGTCCCATCCGGCCAGCTCTGCAATGGCTCTGGCGACACCGGCCGCGTCAATAACAGGATGACGGCGGAAAACGTAGGGCAGGCCGTGTGTCAGCTGGCAGACAAGGCATTTTCCCGGACGCCGGTGCAGCACGAAGGACAGGGCCATACGGTCCGCGCCTTCGTTGTCCATGCGCAGCCGGATAGTGTATGCGCCTTCCTCAGCATCGCCATAAATCCCTTCAAAAAAGGCGTCAGAACGTTCAGGGGGGAACAGAGCATCAAGTTGTTCCTGTGTGATGGCCATGGTATCTCCGTAAAAGCGTTAGAGAAAAAACGGCGCCTGAGTGTATCGTTAAAACAGGCAGTGTGCATGCCATGCCAGCGTGTCTGCCAGTACAGTGGCAGGAAAAGTCAGCTGGATCCGCCAGAACTGCGCGGTTCGCCGCATGCCGG
>CALUZP010000141.1 GCA_944325325.1 uncultured Desulfovibrionaceae bacterium | reverse complement strand
CCCGACAGCTCTTTGATGACGTTTTGTGCGTCAGCCAGATGCGGGAACGTGTCCAGACTGAGCGTCATGGCCAAATGCAGCGTATTTTCACGCAAGGTCTTTCCAGCAAGGAACCCTTTAAAAGTATGAGGATTGTAAATGAGTTCCTGGCAGGCCTTTTCCAGCAGCCGGCGGACATCCTGATTTGTCCGGCTGAGTTCCATCAGGTTTTCCCAGAGCGGTAGCAGGCTTTCTTCTTCGTTAAAAACCGGCTCGAAGTCCGGTGGCAGATCAAGTTCGAGGGCTGCCATGCGAACAATCTGATGCAGCAGGCTGTCGATGGTGCGGACATTAAGCAGGCTGAACCGGCGCAGCAGCGCCTCAATCCACGCAGCGGCAAGCAGTGGTGTCAGCGGCGCGTCCTCCTGAGCCTGTTTGGCACGCAGTCCCAGGGCAATCGCCTTGAGCCGGCCTACAATCCGCTCCTTGAGTTCGGCTGCCGCCTGGTTGGTGAAGGTGATGGCAAGGATTTCCTGCCAGGCGTAACGCTGCACGGAGGGGATGCCTTGCCCGGTGGTGCAGGCGGCGCTTACGGGAATATCCTGGCAGGATGCGGCCAGCAGGGCAAGGAAACGAGAAACCAGTTCATAGGTCTTGCCCGAACCGGCGGAAGCCCGGATGCGCCGCAGTGGGGCGGCTGTGCTATGTGCCTTTTTCTCAGCCATGAATGTATTTCCCGCCAGTGCAAAATTTTGCCGGTGCGTCACTGTCAATTGCCGTCAGGGCACGCCCGGGATGGATCCGGGTGTGCCCTGGACCTTGCATCAGTGCCTCCTGGGAGGGCGGACGCTTTTTGAGACTCCAGATTTGGAGTTCGTTTACGGATTGGGGGTGTCGGAAGGATACATGCCGGCAATGCCCCACTGTCCTGTGGATTCCAGAACCGAGCGCCACAATCCCGATCGGACGTTCATGGTACGGCGCTTGCGCGTCACCAGATCCAGAGGCACATGCACATAGCGATCCATGATTTTGGAGACGACCATACCGGTGCGTCCGGCCATGGCGGCATGCACGGCGTACTGTCCAAGGAAGCCGCAGTAGACGCGATCGTTGGCATTGGCTGGCACGGAGCGGATGAGATAGCTTGGATCGATATACTTGATCGAGAAGCGAATGCCTTCGTCCTTGAGATAGGCCGTGATGCGCTTGCGCAGAAATTCTCCGATGTCACCCAGGAGAAGATTGCCTGAAGCGTCGTGTTCGCCAGAGCTTTGCAGCAGATGCTGTCCGGCGCCTTCGGCGGCAAGAATGACAGCATGGCCGCGTTCCTGGAGGCGGCGTTTGAGTGCGGCAAGCAGGCCCTGAGGACCGTCAAGTTCAAAGGGGGCTTCCGGAACCAGTACAAAATTCACGTCGCGCAGAGCCAGTGCGGCCTGTGCGGCAATAAATCCTGACTCGCGTCCCATGAGTTTGACAATTCCTACGCCATTAAAACTCCCCGTGGCTTCCACATGGGCGCTGCTGATGGCTTCGGTGGCTTTGCCTACCGCTGTGTCAAAGCCGAAGGACTGGGGTACGAAGTTGATATCGTTGTCAATGGTTTTGGGAATGCCGACAACCGCAATACGGATATTGCGCCTGGTGATTTCAGCGTTGATGGCCTGGGCGGCCTTCATGGAGCCGTCGCCGCCGATGACGAAGAGAATGCTGACATTCATCCTTTCCAGGGCATCCACAATAGCGGAAAAATCCTGAGGGCCGCGTGAGGATCCCAGGACAGTGCCGCCGAACTGGTGAATATGCTCGACGACCTGGGGGGTCAGCTCCATGACGCTGTGGCGATACGCCGGAATAAAGCCTTCAAGGCCGTAGCGGATGCCCAGCACCGAAGGAGCGCCGTAGGCATAGTGGGCTTCAAGCACGATGGCACGGATGACGTCATTGAGGCCGGGGCAGAGGCCGCCGCAGGTGACGATGGCGCATTTTGTCTTTCCCGGATCGAAATACAGTTTCCGGCGCGGGCCTGCGGACTCAAAGGCTAGAAACTGGGGCGATTCGAGATCAGAGGCCTGATGCTTGTCGAGGCAAAGATAGGTGAGCGTTTCATCGAGAAAGGCCCCGCAGGCCAGGGGAGAGTCCACATGCGGCTCGCCAAGCCTGGGGACTTCGATACGCTGGGGGGCTTCGGGTGTCGTGAGGGGACGGGACATGGTGTCAGCTCCAGAATGTTGGAGGTGGAACAGCAGTTATTGGATACGGCGGAGGCATTCAGCCACAAGGATGGCTCCTGCCTGCGCCACGTTCAGCGAGTCAAAGGCGCGCAGCATCGGAATGTGCAGGAGTGCGTCGCACCGTTTGGCGATGGTGGGGCGCAGCCCACGTTCTTCGCTGCCAAGAACAAGGACGGCCGGCAGGCGCAGTGGGGCAGTGAATGCGTTGACGCTTTGTTCGCTGCATGCTGCGCCATAGACAGCAAATCCCGCATGGCTGGCCGCGTCAAGTGCGCGGGACAGGTTCACCACGCGGCTGACAGGAAGTTTTTCCAGTGCGCCGGCGGCTGAACGGCGGGCTCCGGCGCCAAGGAAGGCGCTGTTATGCCGGGGGACAATCAGTCCTGCACCGCCGAGGGCGTACAGCGTCCTGGCGAGGGTGCCCACATTGCCGGGATCCTGTACCTGATCCAGGGCAAGGAGCAGCGGCAGGGGAGCCTCCGATGCAGCATGGAGCAGTTCTTCAAGATCGGTAAAAGGCGTGTCGAGCAGGCGGGCAATGACGCCTTGATGACGGACTTGTCCCTGACGGCCGCCCTCGGCTGTTGCACCGGCGCCGGATTTATCGAGAATTCTGGCAAGATCGGCAGGATCGCACAGGTGGAAGCGAATTTTACCCGCACGGCAGCAATCCAGAATGGCCGCAGCATCGCCGTGAAGTCCCTTGCGGACATATACCGTATCGATCCTGCCGGGGTCATCCCGGAGCAGCTCGAGCACAGGCTTGATGCCGCAGAGCAGCGGAGCTGCCGCGCAATCGGCGGTGACATGGCGCACAGAGGTCTCCATGTCGACAGGTGTACAGGCTTTGTTACGGACAGGTTCCGACATGACGCGCTCCGTACGGACTTGAGTGGCGGAATGCGGGGGAAGGACCGCAGGCTGATAACAGAGTAGCCTTTTTCGATTGTTGCGGATATACTTGCAGGAAATATCTGCAGGCAGCACTCGCGTTTTTACGCTGTTTCTTCGTGCGTATCAATCCGGAAGGTTTGTATCTTGTATCCTCTTGACACTGAGAAGTCCATGGCGTTGCCCCAGGGCATGAGCGGATTTTTCCGTTCATGCTGCCTGCTGGTGGCAGTGCTGGCAGTTGTTATGGCAGCCGGCTGTGGCAAACGCATTGCCGATGTCAGCGAACCGTTCGCCACAGCCCCCTCTGACCGCAGTGAACTTGAATGTCCTGTCGCCCTCCCTGAAGATGACGGCTTGCCGCTATCTGAAGCTGAAAAGACAGCCTTTCTTTCTACAGGGGACTTTGACGCGGATCTGTCCCCGGAGCAGACCAGGGAAGTCCTCCGTTACTTCAAACACTATGTCCATCAGGAGCGGGGGACTGTCCGGGAAAGCATCGAACGTGCCAGACTGTATATGCCCTATATCCGGCATATCCTTGAGGAGCGCAAGCTCCCCGGTGACCTGGCCTATCTCCCCTTTGTGGAAAGCAACTATCGTGTCATGGCGCGTTCGCGCAGCGGTGCGCTCGGCATGTGGCAGTTCATGCCGTCTACCGCATCGTATTACGGCATGAAACGCAACGCCTGGATGGATGAACGGCGTGATCCCTATATCGCGACCCGGGCCGCAGCCACATATTTTGAGCGATTGAGGGATTTTTTTGACGAAGACTGGCATCTTGCCATCAGCGCCTACAATGCCGGAGAGGGCAAGATCCAGCGAGGTCTTGATGCAACCGGCGCGGACAGTTTTTTTGAACTGCGTGCTCGTGATGGCGTCATCAGTGACCCCAAGCTCAAGATGACCCGGGAAAACATGCAGTATCTGCCCAGATTTCTCGCTGTATGCAAGATTATGCGCAATCTTGACATCCTCGGCTTTGAGCCGCTTGAAGCGAGGCCCGTGCCGGCCATGACGACGGTTGCGCTCAAACCGGGCACACATCTGCCGTCACTGGCCCGGGCCGCGGGCATGGACTGGAAAACCTTCCTTCAGTATAACGCGCTGTTCCTGCGCAACTACTCTCCTCCCGGAAAGTACAAGGCCTATGTGCCTCTGGGCAGCCAGGGCAGGAGCATGGCCTGGATGAAGAACAGCAAGTCTTCTCAGTACGCTAACTGGCGTGCATATACAGTACAGTCGCGCGATACAGCCTATCGGATCGCCAAACGGCACGGAATTACGGTTGCCGAGCTGCAGAACATCAATCAGCTGGACAGCGCCAGCTTCCGTCCCGGCGTCAGTATTCTTGTTCCTCCCAAAGTCGTAAAGGCCGACCGGCGTAAAAGCCAGATCGCCAGTGCCGGCAAAGCAGGCCGGCAGAACAAGCGTTCTTCAGCCCGTGTCGCCAAGGCGCAGACGCATTGCGTCAAACCAGGCGACACGATCTGGTCCATTGCCAGGCAGTATAACCTGTCACCTAAACAGGTCCTGGCTGTCAATGGCATGACGACCAATACGGCACATCTGCGCCCTGGCGACGTCGTCAGGCTCAACTGAACGGCACGGAACAGTTTTTTAGAACGCTCGTCAGACGCCGCCTCCCCAGTTTGGGCAGGCGGCGTCTTTCGTTGGGCTGGATCGTTCCCGGATATAACGTGTCTGAGGGGCCTGCACCGGCCTTTTGGAGGAGAAGGGGAGCATCCAGCCGGAGGGACAGGCAGAAGGGTGTGTGCACTGTGCGGGAGGAGTGTACGCGTTCTGGGCGGTCTGATGCAGGGAGGCTGGCAGGCAGCATGACGCCAGGACTGTGACCCCGCTGGGCGGCGCCAGCATCCCGGAGACCGTCTGAACAGGGACGGCTTTCTGTCTTTGCCGCATGAAGCTTATCAGGCAATCGCACAGGGCGGTCCCCAGTGGCTTGTGTGACTGGGACGCTGTCTCTGTAAAGGTAAGCAGGTGCTTCTGAGCACCAGCAACGAATCAGGCACAGTCCTCGTCCCCTGCATTTTGGGGGCGGGTAGCAGTTAGCCGGCACACCGGACAGCAGGCAGACCACCGGATCCCAGAAGGGGCTGAAGCCGCCTTGTGCAGGGCTGTCATATCGCTTGGATCTGCACAATTTTTACTGTCATGATGAGTTGCCTGCGGTATGGCAGCACGGCACGGCATGGCTGTGGCTTCCTTTCAGATACGAAAGGATAGCCATGCCGTGCGTGAGGATTGCAGGTTGGTGCCGGTTTAACGCACCATGAACATATAGACGGGCAGCGCCAGGGCAAGCCGGTACCAGGCAAAGGGGCGCAATGTCAGACGACCAAGCAGGGCGATGAAGGTTCTGACTGCGAGCCAGGCAAAGATAAACGAGAACAGGAAGCCGGTGGCAAACAGAGGAATGTCGTCTGTCGAGAACAGCGACAGATTCGCGAGTACGTCATAGCCTGTTGCGGCGAACATCAGTGGTACGGCGGCCAGAAACGAGTATTCGGCAGCTACGTCACGCCGGGCTCCGAGCAGCATTCCACCCATAATGGTGGATGCAGAGCGGGAAAAGCCGGGCCAGAGGGCCAGGCACTGGCAGCATCCGATGCCGAGGGCCAGCCCGGGGGTGATGTCATCAAGCGATGTGGTGCGCGGTGGAATTTTCCGGGCCAGTCTTTCAACAAGCAGCATGCACACAGCGCCTGCGACCAGCGCCAGGACGACCGCTTCTGCTGAAAAAAGGCTTTTGATGTGACGGTGCAGCAGCAGCCCGGCCAGAGATGGCGGGAGCGTCGTCAGAAAAAGCAGCCACAAGCCACGTAAGCCATGCAGCCCTTTTTCCTTCAGAGCTCTGCGGGGGTGGCGCAGCTCGCGCAGCCCGTTAAGCAGGCTCATGAACCTGGGCCAGTACAAGACCACGACAGCCAGAATGGCACCCAGCTGAATGGCGACTTGAAACACAGAGGCTTTATCACCAGTGAAATGCAGGAGTTCCCCAGCCAAAATCAGATGCCCTGAGGAAGACACAGGAAGAAACTCCGTCAGTCCTTCCACTGCGCCGAGAATAAAGGCAATAAGCAACCAATGCATTATTCGTTCCGATCCGCGGCAATGGCTCGTGAAACGAAGTCAACGGCGACTTCATAAAGATGAGGAGGGCAGTAAGGAGTCAGCAGGCGGGTCCGGTTGGCACCGACCATAAGCGCAATGATGGCATGGGCGGTTTCCGGCACGGCAAGCGGCCTGATGGAGCCGTCCCGAATGCCGCGTTCCAGCTCGGCTTCGAGGACGGAGTGCACCTCAAGAAATTTTTCATTCATGATGTCTCTGTCCGAGCTGGTTTTCATGTCGCTGTACGGGGAGCACCGCACCAGCACGAGCCAGTAGCTGTCCGGTTCAAGTGAGAACTTGAGATAGGCGCGGCAAAATTCCACGGCGCCATCATGCCCGTTGGATGTGTTGCTGGTGGCGGCGCGCAGGACTTTCAGAAAATGGCAAAGGACGTCAAGTCCGGCAGCGAGGAACAGTTTTTCCTTATTGCCGTAGTGATGGGTGAGCAGGCCAAGGGCAACACCGGCACGATCGGAAATTTTCTTGAACGTGGTCTCCGCGTAGCCGTATTCCCCAAACAGCTCTTTGGCCGCCTCAAGCAGCCGTTCCTTTTTGGTGCTCATTGTATCCCCGAAGCCTGTAATGAAGATTTTTCCGAGCAGATTGTTTAATCATACAACCAATCCTACCGACTAGAGCTGCGGGAGTCAACGCTGAAACGGGGGATAATCTGAATGAAACCCGCACGATTTGCAAGAAATTGCAGTAGAACAGCGTCGATTTGCTGGTGTGGAGTCAGATCCTTTCGCTTCGGACGTAGTCCGGGCAAAGGGAGCAGGAGCTGTCGGCATAAATCGTCGGGGATCCTCGTGCGAATGCCTGTCGGAGTATAGCTGAAAGGGGAGGCCTGTCTTGTCAGCGTTGCTGGAAGAGAGCGTTCAAGAGCCTGTCCTGAGGCTGTGAGTTTGAACAGTGCCGGCTGATCCTGGGGCGGGGACGTAGCCGCACGAAAGCGACGAGGCAGATGCGCTGACCGCCTTGCAGCTGTTCTGATTAGGTATGTAAGGCTGCGGAAGTGTCGAAGTAAAAGGCTTGTGCTGTGTGTGATAACACGCTTGCTTCACGAGGGCGGGAGCGTGGAACAGCTGGCAGCTGTACAGAGATTGTGACGTGCAACTGTTTTTTGAAGTCGCTGTCTCTGTACATTGCGGCATATATACCGCCATTGGCTGCAAGCAGAATCAGATTTGGCATGAAATGAAGAACCGGAGGACTGATGCCTCCGGTTCCAGATTCAGAATGGTTGCCGGTGAGGTTGCCTGCAGAGCTGGCCACCTCTGGCCGGGTTAGTCAGCGTACAGTCCTAGGAAGCCACGCAGGACCGCACAGCGGTGTTCTTGGGGGCCGCCGGAGCATCGGGGCCCTTGGGATCATGCGTGCGCACCGTGATGACCTTGTTCTGGGTGAAGAAGTCGATGCCGCCCTTGCCCTGAGCCTTGTCTGTACCGATGAGCGAGCCCTTGATACCGCCAAAGGGCACATACGGATGCGGTGCGCAGATACCCACGTTGACGCCCACCATCCCCACGTCGGCCATACGGGCAAACGTTTCGGCGTAGTGGAGGTTCTGGGTGAAGATGCACGCGCCGTTGCCGAATTCGGAACGGTGGATCAGATCGAGGGCGTCATCCATGTCAGCGACCTTGATGGTGGCAACCAGCGGGCCGAAAACTTCGGTGGTGAAGAGCGGGTTGCAGGGGGTGACGTCACGGATGATGGTCGGTCCCACAAAGAAACCGTTTTTGTTCTTTTCGGGCATGACAGGCTTGCGGCCATCGAGCACCAGCGAGCAGCCATGGCCGTGCTTGAGGGCGATGTCGACGTATTCTTCCACCTTGTCAGCCGCAGCGCGGGAGATCAGGGGACCCATGTATACGTCGGGATCAAAGGCGTCGCCGACCTTGATCTTGCTGGCCGCGTCGACCATCCGTTCCACAACCTGTTCGTAAATTTCGGGCACGGCGGCCACGATGGAGCCGGCCAGGCAGCGCTGTCCGGCGGAACCGAAGCAGGAGTTGAGGAAGTTGTTGATGAAGACGTCCATGTTGGCGTCTTCCATGACCACGAGCATGTTCTTGGCGCCGCCAAGCAGCATGGAGCGCTTGGCGCCCCGGGCGCAGCCTTCAGCCATTTTTTTGGCTGTGGGCGTCGAGCCGACAAGGCACACGCCGGCAATGCGCGGATCTTCATACCAGGTGCCGGGGATGTCGCGATGGCCGTGGATAACGTTGACGACACCGGCGGGCAGCTCGATTTCGTGGAAAATTTCGCACATCAGCTGCATGAAATAAGGCGACTGCGTGGAGGGCTTGAAGATAAAGGTGTTGCCTGTGGCAATGGCGTAGGGGATAAACCAGCCGAACACCAGGGCCGGGAAGTTGAAGGGGGCTACGCCGCCAAAGACGCCCAGCGACTGGCGTACCACGCGGGCTGAGATGTTGGTGGATACCTGATCGAGCACTTCGCCCTGAATCATGGCCGGGGTGCAGGCCGCCGATTCAAGGATTTCAATGACACGCTGCACTTCGCCGCGCGCTTCGGAAATGTGCTTGGCCTGGTCATAGGCAATGGCCCGGGCCAGCTTTTCCTTGTTGTCGATCATGCCCTGGCGGATTTTGTAGATATAGGTCATGCGCTTGGCAATGGGGAACATGCGCCAGGTCTGATAGGCGGCGTGGGCCGTGGCGATGGCCATTTCGGCCGTTTCAGGGCCCGACATGGGCACTTCGCCAATCACTTCGCCAGTGGAGGGATTATACAGGGGAACAGTTTTGCAGCCCGCTTCCTCCTGCCACTGCCCGTTGATGTAATTCCTGATTTTAATATAGGGAAAATCGGACATAGAGACCTCCTGGAAGAGTTGTGCGCGAATGTCGCGCAACGGCTAGAGCGTATGATTACTCCTTACCGAAACGTGAAAAAATTGTCTTGCCATAAAACGACAAACAGTATCTTGTTTCGGCACATGCCGCTATCCGGACACACTGGTTCCCCTGTCTGGCAGGCGGCCAGAGTGTTGTGTACCGCACGCGTTCCAGTCAACGAGGATTAGGGGTATAACGTGCACGTCGCCATGAACATGTTCACGGTTTCTGCGGGGGCGGAGGAGCACACGGTATTGGGAGAAATTGTTTCAGATTATCTCTGGCGGGAAGTCCTTCGGCTGCATTTTTTATTCAGGCGGCTTTTCAATGCTGCGGGGCGTCCGGTTATGGTGCGGTGGTCAAGGCGGGACACGGATTCTGGCTGCACCGCAGTCTGTTTTGCTGTACATGCGTAAGTGCCGGGGCTTGCATAGAGGGAGCTGCAAGCCGAAGGACATCGTTCGCGTCTGATGCCGGGCCTGCCAGGGTTCACAGCAGATGGAATGCGCGCTACAAGCAGCAGAGAGCGTTGGACTCCCGCACAGGCAGACCGGCACAAGCCTCTCGGGACAAGGGATGAAGGCCCGTCGTCTTTCACTGAATCATGATAACTAGGATGAAAACCATGCGCTTGCAATCTCGTTCCCCGTTTGTGTTTGGTCGTGCGGTTCTGGGGGGTCGCCTGCCCTTGACGTGTGTGCCTCTGGTGGGCAGCACCCTTGAGGCTGTCAGCAGAGAGCTGGACAGCCTCGGCAGGAATCATCCTGATATGTTTGAAGTGCGCATGGACGCTTGGGACTGCGCTGTTTCAGTGGAAGAAAGCATGAAGCGGCTGCGGTCAATCTGTGCGGTGACTGCTGATGTTGCGTTGCTTTTGACCTGCCGGCATCCGAGTGAAGGCGGTCTGGGCGCTGTACCGGACGCTGTCCGCCTGGAAGTGTACCGTCAGGCTGCACATGAACGGCTGGCAGCTCTTGTGGATGTGGAGCTTTCCCGCAGAGAGCTGGCTGCCATGGTCCGCAAGGCGCTGGCCGGTACAGGCACAAAGCTGGTACTTTCAGCACACGATTTTACGAAGACGCCATCCTGTGCCGCGATGCGGGCAACCCTGGAAGCGGAACTGGAGGCCGGGGCCGATGTGGTCAAACTGGCTGTAATGCCCGGTAGAGAGGAAGACGTGCTGGCGCTTCTGGAGACTTCCCTTGCCTTCAGACGGGCGCATCCTGATACGCCTCAGATTGCCATTTCCATGGGAGAGCTGGGCATGCCAAGCCGTCTGACAGGGGGGCACTTTGGCTCGGACTTGACTTTTGCCGCCGGAGCCAGCACTTCCGCGCCAGGGCAGATGCCTCTGGCCGTGCTGCAGCAGTGCCTTGCGGCGCTTTATGGCACGGCAGATCAGCATTGACAGGGAGCTTGTGCGGGCCTGAATCCTGTTTTCATGCGGGGGGGCCGTACCAGCCCGCTTTTCAGGAAAGCAGCGGCAGCCACGGGCTGCACCGACACGGTGCAGCCGGATGGAGCCGTACAGGAAATTTGCTGAGCGTGAAGAAAAGCTGTCACGTCAGGCAGAATCCCGGCGCCTGCGTGGCATCAAGGCAGGCCGGCGTTACCTGGTAGCGATGGCGCCTCTTTCCAAGCAGCGGGGCCACACTCTTTTGCGTCAGCACACGGGTTGCCCCGGAAGCCGCGGTCAGCAGGGGAGAACGCCTTGCCCTGTCTGGATGCCTTAAAGAGAAGCCGGGACAGTTTGGCTTCAGCGCCGGGTTGCGCCTGCATGTGGACTGATCGGCAAAACGCCGATGTCCGCAGAAGACAATGCTGGAGGCCTGACGCGTCAGTGCGTGGCTGCAGCCAGTGGGGCATGCCTGTGCAGAACGCTGGCTGTGTATAAAGCCCTGCTGAGGGTTGCGGCGCAGGGCTGCCTGAAGAATGCAGGTCCTTTTTGCCATGGGAAGCAACCGCCGTTATCTGAAGACGGCCTGGAGCCGTCTGTTGCCCGGTGCATGGGCTGACTGTGCAGGCGTTTTCTTGGGCTGGCCGGGCCAGCATTATGTTTTTTGACTGTGTTTTTTTGCTGGCGGCGGAACACAATCCCTCAGTGCCGGTCTGAAGAGCGGAAACGTCTGTGTGAAGAGCCGGATCGCCGGCCTGGGCGCGGCATGCCGGTTTTTTGTCTGTCACGGGTTCGCTGCCCTGATCGGTGGAAGGGCTGTTTAGAAGGCCGTCCAGCGAGGGTTTCAGGCGCGAAATCGATAGTCAGCCGCCCGACGCTGACATCCATAAGGCGGACGTGCAGTGTGTCGCCGAGCCGGAAGCGCCGTCCGATGCGGCTGCCAATCAGTTCCTGGCGTTTTTCGTCATAGACGTACCAGTCGTCGTTGAGGGCTTCCAGGGAGATCATGCCGTCTACGGGAAACGCCTCAGGCTCCACAAACAGCCCAAAGGGCGTTACACCAACGATAACCCCGCGGAACACTTCCCCCTTGTGGGCTTCAAGCAGCAGGCAGGCCAGACGCCGATCCATTTCCCGTTCGGCATCCTGCGCTGCCCGTTCGCATTCGTTGCAGCGGTCACAGGCGGCCAGCAGTTTTTGCCCGGCAGGCACGGGCCCGCTTTCAGGCATTTTGAGCGCCAGCTTGAGTGCCCTGTGCACCATCAGATCGGCATAACGCCGGATGGGAGATGTAAAGTGGCAGTAGACGTCGGCCGCCAGCCCGAAATGGCGTGAGTCCGCCGGGGTGGCCGGGCCGGGCACATAGCGGGCCTGTTTCATGGCGCGCAGAATGAGGCGTGAAACAAGCGTTGACTGCCGGGTGCCGGCGGCCTTGTCGAGCAGGGGGCGCAGGCAGGTTTCATCCGGCCTGGCCGGCAGCTGCGGTGCAAGTTCCGTAAGGCTGAGCGTCTGGAATAACGAGGCAAGCCGTTCCGGATCTGGTGCGGGATGCGCACGCAGGGGGAAAGGGATGTTCCGCCGGGTCAGAAAACGCGCTACAGCCTCATTGGCTGCCAGCATGAACGCTTCGATGAGCCGGTGGGAAAAGAGGCGCTGCCGACAACCCATGCCTGTGACGCGTCCCTTGTTGTCAAACTGGAATATGGCTTCGGGCAGATCCAGATCCAGCGCGCCGCGCCGGTCGCGCAGAGCGATCATCGCCTCTGCCAGACGCGCCGCCAGCCGGAGCATGTCCGGCAATGGCTCAGGCATCGCGGAGGCCGCCTGCTGAGGAGGTCTGGCGTCCAGGAAGTCCTGGACTGCTTCATAGGTCAGGCGGGCCCGTGAGCGGATGATCCCGGGGAAAAATGCGGTGTCTGTTACCTGTCCGTCCGGGGAACAGAGCAGGCGTGCCGCCATGACGGGCCGGTCTTCTCCGGGACGCAGGCTGCATAGGTCGTTGGAGAGCGCTTCGGGCAGCATGGGGGTCGAGGAACGGGGAAAATAGCAGGAGTTGCCGCGTTCACGCGCCTCCCTGTCCAGGGCCGTTCGCGGACGGACATAGTGGCTGACATCGGCGATGGCCACCCAGAGCAGAAAGACGTCATTTCGGGCTTCGACGCAGACGGCGTCGTCAAAGTCGCGGGCGTCCGGCCCGTCGATGGTCACAAAAGGCAGTTCCCGCAAATCACAGCGCTGGCTGGTGGATGCCTCGGGAAGTGGCCAGGATGCGGCAGCGGGCAGTGTGCGATCCAGTCTGTCGGCCTCGGCTTCGACCATAGGGGGAAAGTCCAGAGGGATGCCGTGGTTGAGGCGGACAAGACGCTCCTGCACTGCGGCAGCGTTTTCAAAGCCCAGTGCCGAGATGGCCACGGCGCTCCACAGTCCTTCAGCAAGCTTTTCACCGGGCCTGACCATAAGCAGCTCGTTTTCCTCAGGCCGGTTCGGGAGCGTAGTTACATCCACATCGAAGAGGAGTGGAAAGCGCGGATCGGCGGGACGCGCGTATACTCCTTGCGGAGCTGGCATGCGGGACGTCCTTGCGCGATGCCGGCTGGGACGTCCTGAGCGGAATGAAGCGGGGAGCCTGCGATTTATGACGCGGACAGCCAGTTCCGTCACTCCGCGCTTGAGGACACGGAGGATGCGCCCTTCAGGATTCAAACCCGTCGTGCGTGCCTGTCGTGCTGAACCCGGCAGTAGAGCTGCTTCCACAAGATCGCCGTGCCAGGCTTCACCGAGCCATTCCTCAGGGACGAACACGTCCTGCAGCGGATGCGTTGTCCTGGATGAATCCGGCGTCACAAAGCCGGATCCGCCACGCTGGATTGAAAGAACGCCCACAACGGTTTTGATCTGTTCGGCGCAGGCCCATTTGCCGCCGCGCAACCGGATCAACTGGCCCGCGTCAGCCAGGGCTTCCAGTGTGGCGAGCAGGGAGTTTTTGGCCTTGCGGGACAAGGAGAGCCTGCGCAGCAGGTCATCGAGTCGCAGGGGATGATGGGTTTGCCGCAGACAGTCGAGCAGGTCTTTCGGGTCAATTGTTGTCTGATCATTCATGGGTGTTTGGGGGGCGGCGTGATGCCAAAAAATTCGGGGGAGGTTGCCGAGGGATCAAAGCCGTGTGGTGAGGGAACAGGTGTTTTATGCGCCAGGGCTTGCCGGGCTTCGGCAAGCCATCCGTCCCACCACGGGGCAAAGGGCATGCTTGTCCAGAGCGCCGGCCCGAACGTGGCGGTAACAGGCAGCTCCCACAGGCTGGGAATGCCCATTCCACGCAGCTTCACGGCATCTTTAGACGTACAGAGAACTGGCAAATGCAGGTCGGCAAGCCTGGCGGCGTCTTCGGCCGTATAGGCATGATGATCTGGAAAGATGCAGTGAACCGCCGGAGGGTAGCCCATGAATTTGGAAAAGGTCGTCTTGACCTGTTTGGGATTGCCAACGCCGGAGAGCAGCGCATAGGGCCCGGAGGGCGGCAGCGCTGCAGGTGCGCTGTCCGAGCGGATTCGCCGCAGGATTCCGGGGCGGAGAAAAAAGGTGAATAGCGGTTTGCCATAGGGACCAAGCCGGCGGCGCAGATCTGGCAGCAGGCCTGGCAGGCGGGAAGGAGGAATTTTTATCAAAAAGGCGTCTGCACGGTGCAGCGCTTCAGCGAGTTCCCTCCATGATCCGGCAGGAAGGACGCAGTTCCACTCTTCGCGCAAATCTTCAGGGCGCAGCAGTACAAGGTTGAGGTGGCGCTTGACGGCAAGATGCTGGAAACCGTCGTCCAGAAGCAGCAGATCCGGATTGAGCGTCTGCTCGGCCAGGCGTGCGGCTCTGGCGCGAACGGGATCGACAAGGACGGCGGCTGCGGGATGGCGCAGCCGCAGCATGAGCGGTTCGTCGCCGGCTTCTTCTGCCGTACTCGTTGGGGATACGGGAAACGGAAGAACGGGCGGACGGGCGCCGTAACCGCGGGTGAGCACAACGGCGCCAAGTCCCTGCTTGGCTGTATGGGAGAGAATCCAGTCGACAAGAGGTGTCTTGCCGGATCCGCCCCAGGCAATGTTGCCTACCGCCACGCATGGGCGCGTCGGTGTGAAGCTTTTGAAAACGCCTTTTTCCCACAGAGCGCGGCGAGCCTTCATGAGGGCGCCGTATCCTGCGCCAAAGGGAGTGAGAACCGGCCTGAGCAAAGTCTGAAGCGCTTGAGGAGTCATGTCCGCACCAGGCACCTTTTGTTGAAGGGGGCAGCCGTGTCGAAAGCCAGCGCTGTTGCGCCGAAAACGGCAGGCTAGTCGGCATGGTCAGGGGACACTTTCCAGGCATGCCGTTGTGTCAGCAGGCAGTCTGGGGAAGCCGCCAGGCCTTCGCTTGCTCCTGGCGGCAGAAAAGCCTGAATCGGGGCCACGGCGGGCACCTCGGACAGGGGCGATGCAGGGCGTATGGCAGAAATGTCCTTTACCTCTCAGGGGCTTTACGCCCGCAGGCGCAAGGGAACATCGTATGCTCCCCCTGCGCGCGGGCACCCTTCTTTCGATGACGTCACCCCGTCCGCTGTGTTAGATGAAGTCAATGTCCGCAGCGGCACGGCCATTATCAAACATGATGCGCAGATACTGCAATGTCCGCCGATCGACCGGGATGATGGGGAACGGCTGGGAGCACCGTCCACACCGGCAGCTTTCCGGCTGTACAGGTTCAGGAACGTAGTTCGGCTGCCCGCAATGCGGACAGACATAGGTAAACAGAACGGCCATTCCCGAAGGGGCCACGGGTTGTACTGGACGTTCGTTCATGCGTTCTCCGCCAGAAGAGGGGTACCGGTCATGGCCTCAGGAGGAGTTATCCCCCACAGGGCCAGGATGGTGGGCGCAATATCGCCGAGCTTTCCTCCTTCCTTGAGCGGCACAGGTTTGCCGGCGTCAAGAACCACCAGGGGAACCGGGTTGCAGGTGTGTGCGGTATGCGGCGCGCCCGTGAGCGGATCGATCATTTCCTCAATATTGCCATGATCGGCAGTCAATACGAGGCGGCCACCTGAAGCGGCAACGACTGCGGCAATGCGGCCGACACAGGCGTCCACAGTCTCAAGTGCGGCAATGGCGGCAGGGAGAACGCCGGTGTGCCCGACCATGTCCGGGTTTGCCAGGTTGCATACGGCCAGGGTGTAGATGCCGGTATTCCAGGCTTCGATGAAGCGATCGGTTACCTCTTCAGCGCTCATTTGCGGCTTGAGGTCATAGGTGGCCACATCACGCGGAGAGTTGACAAGGATACGATCTTCGCCTTTGAAGCTTTGTTCCCTGCCTCCGCTGAAGAAATAGGTGACGTGGGCGTACTTTTCCGTCTCGGCAATGCGCAGCTGGCGCAGCCCCTTGTCGGCTACAACTTCGCCCAGTGTTTGTTCAAGGTTGCCTTTGGCAAAGGCAACGGGAAGGTGCAGGGTCGCGTCATAGGAGGTCATGCAGGCGATTCCTGCAAGCTTCGGCATGCTGCCGCGATCGAAGCCGTCAAAGTCTGTCAGATGGAATGCGGCGGCCAGTTCACGGGCGCGGTCCGCCCGGAAGTTGAAGAAGAACAGACCGTCCCCGTCATGCAGGATGACGTCCTGCGGATCTCCCACAAGGCGGGGCTTGAGGAACTCGTCCACCTCGCCGGCGGCATAGGCTGTCTCCAGTGCTGCTACAGGATCGCTGACGACTTCGCCGTGCCCGTGGACAAGCATGTTCCACGCAACAAGCACGCGTTCCCAGCGTTTGTCGCGATCCATGGCGTAAAAACGGCCAATCATGCTGCCAAAACGCGCGCCGGTTTCTTCCAGGCAGTCTTTCAGGCGTCGCACATAGTTGACGCCCGAGGTCGGCGGCGTGTCCCGGCCGTCAAGGAAGGCGTGGACTACCGCAGGCACGCCGTAATCAGCCGCGATGCGCAGCAGCGCTTCAAGATGGGCAATATGGCTGTGTACGCCGCCGTCGGACAGCAGGCCAGCAAAGTGGATCCGTCCGCCGGAGGCCCGGACGTGTTCAAGCAGTTCGCAGAGTACAGGGTTTTTGGCCAGTTCTCCACTTTCAACCGCCATGTCGATGCGGGTCATATCCTGATAGACAATGCGCCCGGCGCCGATGTTCAGATGTCCGACTTCAGAATTGCCCATATAGCCGTCGGGCAGGCCGACCGCGCGGCCTGATGCGGCAAGGGCGACCCTGTTGGGCTGATCGAGCAGGCGATCGAGATTGGGGATCCTGGCCAGCGTTGCGGCATTGCCGGGGCCGGGTTCGGCCAGGCCATATCCGTCGAGGATGAGCAGCAGGGTCGGCGTCAGCGGTGCAGGAGCCGGATCAGGCAGGATTTCGGCATCGATTTCGGGCGCGTTGCGCCAGAGACCTTCGATTTGGAAAAGTTCGCGGGCTTCCTTGATGAAGATGTGCACGACCACGTCGTTCATATCCACCAGAACCCATTCGCCGTTCTGATAGCCTTCCATGCGCAGCCATTCAAGGTTGTCGCTGGCGGAAAGCTCGCTCAGCGCGTCGGCCAGGCTGCGCGCGTGACGGGAGCTTTTGGCCGTGGCAATCACGACGGCGTCCATGCAGGAGCTCTTGCCCGCCACGTCAAAGCCTGTCACATCCTCGGCTTTGTGTTCCACAAGGCAGCGCATGATGCGCCGGGCCTTGACGATTGGAGGGATGGTAGAAAATTTGCGGGGCCTCGGCGCAACCGAAAACGGAAGGGCCGGGGAAACCGGATCAGTCGTGGTCGCCTGCGTGGGCTGTGCGGCCTTGGAGATGTTCGGCGTAATGTTTTCCATGCGTTTCACGGTAACGGATTTCCTCCCGGAGCGCAACGAATGATGCTCTGTCCGCTGGAAAGAAGCAGAAACCGGACAGCGCGCCGCCGTGCGGGCAACGGCAGAGTGGTAACCGTATTCTGGCGGTGTGGCGGCGGGCTGCATGACTTCAGGCTTGACCGGGTACGAAAAAAGCCGCACTGATCCCTGTCGCGCATGTTGCGCTGCCGGCAGTCCTGTTCGCAGCGCTGTGCCGTGTCGGGCACAGTCACGGCGAAAGAGCGTTTGGCCAAGTTTTACACAATGCCGAGGAATGATGGATGAAAGCAGTGACCGAAATGACGCCGGCCCTTGCTGC
>CALUZP010000140.1 GCA_944325325.1 uncultured Desulfovibrionaceae bacterium | reverse complement strand
CCTGTTGAGCCTGCTGCCGGAAAGTGAACTTTCAAAGCAGCATGCCAGCGAGACACTCTTTGTATGGAAGAACAAAAAATTTGTGCCGGTGCCTGAGGCCAAAGAACAGGGTGTGCTGGAACCACAGGCCAGCGAAAGCGTCCTGGTTACATACGCACTGGACTGGTGGCTTGCGCAGGCCGGCAGGGATTACCGGGAGCTCTTGCCGGTTATGGTCAGGGAGCCCGTTCTTTCATCCGCCGTGGCGGGACGCATCCTGCTGGAGGGCGATCTGGACTGGCTGCGCGCCGCCCTGGACGCCGCGTTGCAGGAGGGGGGCGGTACAAGCGTGCTTCCTGGACTGGGTTTCTGGGGAACGCTTGGAGCCGTGATGCTGCCGAAGGAGGATGTTGAGCGCCGTCTGCTCGGGCTGCTCCGGCACAAGGGCGACAATCATCGGGTATGCGACGCGCTGGCAGCTCCTATGATGGCGTATGCGCCCTTTGCGCTGTCGCGTGAGATTTTCCAGGCGTACATCGAGGCGATCCGCAGCCGGGCGGAAGCTTTTAAAAAGGCGGCAGAAGGCAAGAGTGGCGGGATAGAAAGCTACTGGGGGCTGAACTTTTCTGCTCTTTGGGCCTATGAGGACGAAAGGGAGGTCAAGCCCCGCTTCTTCAGTGAATGGACACGCCGGCGCTTCAGGGGAACCGGCGGAACCTGTCTTATGCTGTATCATTTTGCCTGGCTTATGCCTCCTGATTTGCTGGAGGCGTTGATTGAGGCGCTGACGCTGCCGTCGGATCGCCTGCTTTTTGAGCGGGAGCGGCAGAAGCTTGAGGAGATCCTGCAATTCCGCGCACGGGCCGGAGAAGCTTGAGGAACAAGGAGACTATCATGGAAGGACAAACGCCTGAAAACGATTTCCTGCGTCAGCATGCCGAACAGCTTTATGCAGGGGAACTGGAGGCTCTCAAGCGGCAGGATCCGCGTCCGCGTCCTGAGCACTGGGAGCTGTCGCCCTGGGCGGTCTGCACCTATCTGCTTGGCGGCACGCTGGAGGACGGCTTTGTAGTCAGTCCCAAGTACATCGGCTCGCGCCGTCTGATTGAGGTGGCGGTGGCCACGCTGGCTACGGATCGGGCGCTGTTGCTGTACGGTGTGCCCGGTACGGCCAAGTCGTGGGTTTCAGAGCATCTTGCCGCGGCCATCAGCGGCGATTCCACGCGTCTTGTACAGGGTACCGCCGGCACCGGTGAGGAGCAGCTGCGGTACGGCTGGAACTATGCAGAGCTGCTTTCCCGCGGGCCGTCTTTCGACGCTCTGGTGCCGAGCCCCATCATGCGCGCCATGCAGGAAGGGCGCATCGCCCGTGTGGAAGAACTGACGCGCATCCCGGCGGACGTGCAGGATACACTGATTTCCATTTTATCTGAAAAGACCCTGCCTGTGCCCGAACTGGGCGCGGAGGTACAGGCCCTGCGCGGTTTCAACATCATTGCCACGGCCAACAACCGGGACAAGGGCGTCAATGAACTGTCCTCCGCCCTGAAGCGGCGATTCAACACCGTCGTGCTGCCGGTGCCTTCATCGGAAGAGGAGGAGACGGCCATCGTAAGCAAGCGTGTTGCGGAAATGGGTCGCAATCTTGCTTTGCCAGCAGAACCTCCGGCGCTGGAGGAAGTGCGCCGTGTGGTCCGCATTTTCAGGGAATTGCGTGAAGGCTGTACCGAGGACGGGAAACACCGTCTCAAGACTCCCACAGGCTCGCTGAGTCCGGCGGAAGCCGTGTCCGTGCTGACCAACGGCATGGCGCTGGCGGCGCATTTCGGCAACGGCCGTGTGCAGGCTGCCGATGTGGCGTCAAGTCTTGTTGGGGCCATTGTCAAGGATCCCGTGCAGGACGCCGTTGTCTGGCAGGAATATCTTGAACGGGTAGTGAAGCAGCATTACGAGTGGGACGATCTCTACCGGGCCTGCCGGGATGTGGAGTAGCGGCCATGGCTGCCGAAGTGCGTATTTTCGGCATACGGCACCACGGCCCCGGTTGTGCGCGGGCACTGAGCCAGGCGCTGGAAGTGTGGGAGCCTGACTGCCTGTTGCTTGAGGGGCCTCCCGAAGGGGAGGGGCTGTTTGCCTTTGCCGGGGAAGCGATGGAGCCGCCTGTAGCGATGCTGTTGTATGCGCAGGACAATCCCCGTCAGGCGGTGTTTTATCCGTACGCTGCGTTTTCACCCGAATGGCAGGCGGCACGTTACGCTGTCGGGAAGGGCATTGCGCTGCACTGCATGGACTTGCCGCTTGCACATCACTTTGCCTTGGAAAAGGCGTGGGCGGAGGAAGAGCGTGCCGCGGCGGAAGGACAGGCTGAAGGCACTTCGGCGGAGGATGGCGTCCCTTGTGCCGATGAGGCAGACGAGGCAGGAGAGGAAGTCCTCTGCACCGTAGAAAAAGACGCCTCAAAGCAGTCGGATGAGCCCTCTGCAGAAGAGGCGCTGTGGGCTGATCCCTTTCAGGCGCTTGGGCGGCTTGCCGGGTACGATGACGGCGAAGCGTGGTGGTCGGCGCTTGTGGAAGAGCGTCTGGACAGTACAGAACTGTTTGAAGCCGTAGCCATCATGATGCGGGAGCTGCGCGAGCGCAGCCCCAGACCGGAGGGGCGCAGGGCCAGGATGGAGACACTGCGCGAGGCGGCCATGCGCACCTGCCTGCGCCGGGCGCAGAAGGAAGGCCATCAGAAAATTGCTGTTGTTTGCGGGGCGTGGCATGTGCCTGCCCTGGAGAGCATGCCGCCGGCAAAGGCGGATGCCGCCCTGCTGAAGGGGCTGCCCAGGGAGAAGGTTGAAGCCACCTGGTCGCTCTGGAGCTATGCCAATCTGGCTGTAGAAGACGGTTATGCGGCAGGCGTACCGTCTCCGGCGTGGTATGAGTTTCTCTGGCATTACGGAACAAGCCCGGATCGCACGGCGCGCTGGCTGCACCGGGCGGCGCATCTGCTGCGGCAGGAAGGGCTGGACTGCTCACCTGCACATCTGATTGAAAGCGTGAGGTTGGCGGAGGGCCTTGCCAGCCTGCGGGGAAGAGCGCTGCCCGGCCTGGACGAGCTGTACGAAGCACTGTGCGCCACGGTCTGCATGGGGAGCGACACACGCCTTCAGCTTATCCGCCGCAAATTGTTTGTGGGCGAGGCCATCGGCTCCCTGCCGCCCGACGCGCCGGCCGCACCTCTGCAACGGGACATTGCCCGGGAAGGCAAACGGCTGCGTGTTCCTTTTTCTGCAGAGGAAAAGACCCTTGTCCTTGATCTGCGCAAGCCGCTGGATGCGGAACGCAGCATTTTCCTGCATCGTCTGGATCTGCTGGGGATCGGCTTTGGCGAAATTGACGAAGCGCGCGGGCGTGGTTCAGGAACCTTCAAGGAAGCCTGGAGAATCTGCTGGAGTCCGGACGTCACGCTGGCCGTCGTGCAGGCCAGCCGTCGGGGCAAGGATATTCCCCAGGCGCTTGCAACGCTGCTGGCCGAGCGTTCCGCTGAGGCCGGACCGGCGGATCTGGCCCGTCTGTTTGAGAAGGCTCTGCTTGTCAGCTTGCCGGAGCTTTTGCCTCCTCTGCTGCAGGCTCTGGAAACGCGGGCGGCAGAGAGCGGGGATTGCCTGCAGCTGCTGGCAGCCGTCCCGCCGCTGGCAGGCGTTCTTCGGTATGGGGGAGTGCGGCAGTTTGATGCGGGCATGGTCAAGGATGTCCTGTCCGGGATACTCCCCCGTGCACTGCTGACCTTGCCATGGGCCTGTTCGGGTATTCAGACCGAACTCGCCCGCACGCTGGGCCGATCCGTTGTGGAGGTGCACGCCGCCTTGCGCCTGCTTGAGGAGGAGCCCTATTTTGAGAATTGGCTTGACACGCTGCTGCAGCTTGTCGGGCGTCCGGCGGCGCACCCTTTCATACGAGGGTTGTGCGTGCGTCTGCTCCTTGATGCCCGCCGCCTGGACGCACCACTGGTGGAGCGCGAGCTCTCTCTCGCGTTGTCCCGCGGAGAGGAGGCGGCGCATTCCGCAGACTGGCTGACGGGGTTTCTTGAAAACAATACGTTGATCCTGTTGCATGACGTGGTTCTCTGGCAGGTCGTGGACTGCTGGCTGCTTGGCCTTTCGGAAGACGCTTTCCTGCATGTCATGCCGCTGCTGCGCCGTGTTTTCTCCGAAGCGCCCCAGGCAGAGCGCCGCTCGCTGGGAGAGCGGGCGGAGCAGGCTTCACAGGCGGCACAATCCGCCGGGACAGAGGCTTCTGAGCAGGCCGCCGGAGCAGAAGACCGGAAGGCTGCGCCGCAAACACATGAGCCGCAGCCGGCATCGGGCCTTGTCACTCCGCTGATCCGGCGCATACTCGGGTTGCAGGAGGTGGTGCAATGAACACGGCGCAGGAGCGCATGCGGCGCTGGAGGCTGGTTCTTGGTGGCGCATGTGACAGCAGGGACTGCCGGAGCTTCGGTCTCTCTGTGGAAGACAGGAAAAGGGATGAGGCGCTTGCCTTCCTCTATGATCGGGACAAGAAAGGGCGGCGCGGCGGTTACGGGGATTCTGCCCCGTCCGTGAGCCGCTGGCTTGGCGACATCCGCACCTATTTCCCCGACTCCCTGGTGCAGGTGCTGCAGCAGGAAGCGCTGGAGCGGCTGCAGCTCAAGTCGCTGCTGCTCGAACCGGAGCTGCTGGCTTCCATCAAGCCGGATGTCCGGCTAGTCACTCAGCTTATGGCTCTGAACGACGTCATCCCGGAAGAAACGCGCGCAACAGCCCGGCAGGTCGTGCGCACTGTCGTGGATGAGCTGCTGCAGCGGCTTGAGGAGCCGTTGCGCAGTGCAGTGACCGGCGCGATCGATCGCGCCACCCGCACCCGCCGGCCCCGTTATGCGGAAATCGACTGGAATGCCACCATCCGCGCCAACCTGCAGCACTGGCAGCAGGACTATCACGCGCTTGTGCCGCAGAAACTCATCGGCTACGGACGCAAGTCCCGCCGCGTGCAGCGGGAAATTGTGCTCTGCGTTGATCAGAGCGGATCCATGGCTGAATCCATTGTCTACTCCAGCCTTTACGGGGCTGTCATGGCTTCATTGCCGTCCCTGGCCACGCGAATTGTCTTTTTCGACACGGCGGTCGTGGATATGACGGAACACTGTACCGATCCTGTCGACATCCTGTTTGGCGCGCAGCTGGGAGGCGGTACGGACATCAACCGTGCCGTGACTTACTGCCGTGAACTTATCAGGGAGCCCAGGAACACCATCTTTGTTCTGATTTCAGACCTTTATGAGGGCGGTGTGGAACAGGAGCTTTTGCGGCAGGCGGCCGAAATGGTGGAATCGGGCGTGACCATGATCACCCTGCTGGCCTTGAGTGACAGCGGCGCCCCCTCCTACGACAGAGCGCTTGGCGCAAAGCTCGCCGCCCTTGGCGTGCCGTCTTTTGCCTGTACGCCGGATCAGTTTCCCGGGCTCATGGCCGCCGCCATCCGCAGGGAAGACGTCTCCCTGTGGGCGGCCAAACAGGATATTGCCGTCATTCCTGCCGCCGGACAGCCGAAGTAAAGCTTGATGGCCGGCACTGCCGCCATATCGAGGAAATGACGGCCGCCCCGCTGGTAAAGCGGCGTCTCTGCTCCAGGCTTCGTTTGTCTTCCCGCAGCGTTCGTTGTGACAGGGCAGAGCGTGACGTGCGGTCGCACCCGGCTGCCCGTCGTGTCAGGGGGGCCGTGCCATATGGCACAGAATTTCGGGCATTGTGCGCGCTGTTTGTCCGCATGCCGTTTTATCTGGACAGGGTGCCTCCCCTGGCTTTTGGGTGACAAAGCAAGCAGCGTATCTGGACAGGTGGCTGGTGCCTGTCCTGCTTATGAGCCTGCATACTGTGGGCTGATGCAATGCTGAACTTCTTCAGCATGCAGGCCGACAGGTAACTCTGTTTTTTATTTTTATATATTTTTTATATAAATAAAAGGAGCACCACCGCGGGCTGATCCAAAGAACATACTATGGATAAAAGGCGCAAGAGACTTGTATCCGTGGAGGTATTTCGTACAGCAGAGCAGAGGGCAAGGCCTGATGCTCTGCAGCATCTCTAAGATCAGGTATCTGTTTTTTATCATGGCCGGCCGGAGGAAGGCGCAAACGGAGCCGGGCTTGAACCTTCACTGGCTGCCTGTGCTGAAAAAGCGCCCTGAGCGTTACCTGTCTGGTGCGGGGGCACACTGTCAGGCTGGCCGGGGGCTGGGTCATCCTGCCAGCCGCCGCCTAGGGCCATGCAGACCTTGACGATGCTCACAAGGCGGTCACTGCGGGCGGTGGCCAGATCCATTTCGCTTTGAAAAAGCGAACGTTCCGCGTCAAGCACGTCAAGATAAGGGGAATAGCCGTTGTCATAGCGCAGGCGCGCGAGGTGAAGCGCCTGCCGGAACTGCAGGACCTGCCGTTCCAGCGAGTCGACGACAAGGGCACTTTCACGCTGGGCAGAAAGGGCGCTGCGGACATCGCTGAAGGCGTTGAGGATGGCTTGTTCATAGGCGGCGTACTGTTCCTTCAGCTGGGCCTGAGCGGCCTGGACGTTTGCCCGTACACGGCCAAAGTCGAGCAGGGGGACGGCGGCGCTGCCGCCATAGCTGTGCGTGTCCAGCGGGGATCTGAACAGATCGGCCAGCTGAGGGCTGATAACGCCGAGAGCGCCTGTCAGCGAAATGGACGGCAGCCAGGCCGCCCGGGCAACGCCTACATCTGCGCGGGCTGCCGCGAGATTCTGTTCGGCTTCGATCAGATCCGGCCTGCGGGCCAGCAATGTTGAAGGAACGCCGGCGGGAATGACGGGCGGAGCGGGCATGGCTTCCAGTGTCTGACCCCGCTCCAGCCGTTCAAGCAAAATGGCCCTGGGCGAGCGGCCAAGCAGCACCGCCAGTGAACCTTCAGCGGTTTCAATGGAGGTCCGGGTGCGGAACAGGGCTGTTCTGGCTGTTTCAACCACTGTCTGGGCCTGGGTCAGATCCAGTTCGCTGATCAGGCCTGCCTTGTACCGGGCCTGGTTGATGGCCAGGGCTGCCTGGCGTGACTGGAGGGTACGTTCGGCCGTAGCCAGCTGCAAATCAAGGCTGCGCAGCTGGAAATAGGCGCTGGCGACCTGTCCGGCCAGTGCCAGCCGCAATGCGGCCCACGCAGACTGTGACGAGTTGAGCCGGGCTCTGGCCGCAGCCGAGGCGTTGCGGTATTTGCCCCACAGGTCAAGCTCCCATGAAGCAGAAAAGGCAGCGCTATATGGAGCCTGAGTGGTTGAAAGCACACCATCCACATAGGTAGGCTGGGCTGCAGCCTGGCCGGAGAGCTGCGGAAACTGCTCTGCCCGGGAAAGCCCCAGCTGGGCCCTGGCGTATTCCACACGTGCGAGTGCTGCAGCCAGATCCCGGTTGTTGTCCAGGGTTTCGTCGATCAGCCGATCAAGCGTTGGATCACCAAAACGTTTCCACCACTGGATGGACAGGGCTTCGCCGGCAGGGCTGTCCGGCCCGGAATGGGCGGTCCAGGTTTCCGGCATGGCCAGGGAAGGCGGCGTGGTGTCCGGAGCCAGTGAACAGCCGGCAGGCAGCAGGCAGCAGGCGGCGACGGCTGCCAGGGTGAAGCGCGATAGGGGACGTTTCATGGTGTGTTCCTTTATGGTTTGAGCCTGATCCTTGCGCTGGCCGTTATGCCAGGAGGCCGCGTTGCATGCTCTGTACATCCGGCGTCGTCGGTTCCCTGCCGTAGAATGCAGCATCAGGAAGCGCGTCTGAACCGTCTCTTCCGCGCTTTTCTGGTGCGTGGGCCCGCCGGTCGTTTCAGTCCGAACCGGGCGCTTCAGGAATATAGCTGCCGGGAAACAGAGGCAGTCTTTGTTTTCTCTTTCCGTCCTGTGGTACACTGGACGCTGTTTGCCTTGAAAATGGGACGCGGCTCTGTGCCAGGAAGGGGCCTGCCCGGGGGGAATGTGTCCGGGCAGGGAGGAAGATGCCCCTTCAGGGTCAGAGGGATTCCGGAGGTTTTTTCTGTGTGTCCTTCGATGTGTCATGACCGCGCAGCCGTGCGGCAATTCCCATAATCCATCGGAAGAAGAACGGCACAAACAGCGGAGCCAGAATGGTGGCGGCAAGCATGCCGCCGATGACGCTTGTGCCGATGGCCTGCCGGCTGGCGGCGCCTGCCCCGGAGCTTATGGCCAGAGGCACGCAGCCCAGCACGAAGGCGATAGATGTCATGATGATGGGTCTGAAACGAATCCGGGCGCTTTCTTCAGCGGCTTCCAGAAGGGGTTTGCCTTCACGACGCACTTTTTCTACGGCAAATTCCACAATCAGAATGGCGTTTTTGGCGGCCAGGCCAATCAGCATGACCAGCGCGATCTGGAAATAGATGTCGTTGTCCACCCCGCGCAGCCAGACAGCGAGCAGCGCGCCGAACACTCCGAACGGGACGGCGGTGAGCACGGTCAGTGGCAGGCTCCAGCTTTCATACTGGGCGGCAAGAATGAGGAAGACCATCAGCAGCGCCAGAGCGAACACCAGCATGTTTCCGCTGCCGGTCTGTTGTTGCTGATAGGAGGTCCCCGACCAGGCGATGGTGTAGTCCGCAGGCAGGACCTGCTCTGCCAGTTCGGTCATGGCGGCCATGGCCTGCCCCGAGCTGTATCCGGGAGCGGGGTTGCCCATGATTTTGGCTGCCGGGAAATTGTTGAACCGTTCAACAGCCTGCGGGCCGCTGGTGGGGGTGGCCGTAACCAGGGCGACAAGCGGGATCATCTCGTTGCCGGTACTGCGGACATATACGTCCTTCAGACTGTCGGGGAATGTCCGGAAGTCGGCTGCCGACTGCGCATAGACGCGGAATGTCCGCCCGTACAGGTTAAAATCGTTGATGTAGTTTGAGCCGAAGGTGGATTGCATGGTGTTGAACACGTCCGTTACGTTGACGCCAAGCGTGCGGGCCTTTTCGCGGTCGAGCACGGCACGCAGTTGAGGAGAGTCGACGCTGATGGTTGTGCTCACGCCCTGCAGCTCTGGACGCTGACCGGCGGCCTGCACCAGCTTTCTGGCCACGGCGGCCAGTTCTGCACTGGAGTCGCCGGCCCGGTTCTGTACCCACATTTCAAATCCGCCGGTATTGCTCATGCCGCTGATGGGCGGGGGATTGAACGCCAGCATGATCCCTTCGGGAAGGTCTGCGCCCATGGCAAGCAGGCGGCGAACCAGAGCATAGGATGACTGATCCGGCCTGGGACGCTGTTTCCAGTCGATCATGGAAATGAACAGCGTCGTGTAGTTTGTTTTTGAGGCGTTGCTGACGGCGTCCATGCCGGCAAAGGACATGACGTGCGAAATGACGGGATCCTGCATGAGCTTGGCCGAAACCGCCTCGGCCACAGCTACGGAGCGGCTGAGCGAAGCGCCGTCGGGCAGGATGATGAGGCCGATGACGTATCCCTGGTCTTCATTGGGTACAAGCCCGGTAGGCACCTTGTCGAACAGGCCGCCAATGCCTGCCAGCACGATGACAAAAAGTCCCACGGTGAGCACCGCCCGGCGGATAAGCAGGCCAACGACAGCCACATAGCCGTTGGTCACGCGTTCAAACAGCGCGTTAAAGGCCCGGAAGAAACGTCCTGGTGCCGGCCTTGCGCCCTTGAGCAAAAGGGCGCAGAGCGCCGGTGTGAACGTCAGCGCCACACAGCCGGAAATGACGACCGATACGGCGATGGTCATGGCAAACTGCTGGTACATGCGGCCTTCCATGCCGCCCGTGAAGGCCACGGGGATAAACACCGCGCACAGCACCAGAACAATGGCGATGACCGGCCCGGTGACTTCCGCCATGGCGCGTGCGGTGGCCTGCCCTGGCGAAAGTCCGTCTTCAATGTGCCGTTCCACGTTTTCCAGCACGACGATGGCATCGTCGACCACCATGCCGATGGCGAGTACCAGACCGAACATCGTCAGCGAGTTGATGGAAAAGCCCAGGGCGTACATGCCGGCAAACGTGCCGATGATGGAAACCGGCACGGCCAGGCAGGGAATGAGGGTGGCCCGCCAGTTCTGCAGAAACAGGAACACCACGAGGAAGACAAGCAGCATCGCTTCAAAAAGGGTCTTGACGACTTCCTCAATGGAAATTTTGACAAACGTCGTGGTATCGTAGGGAATGTCCCAGGTCATGCCGGCCGGGAATCGCTTGGCCAGAGTTTCCATGGTCTGGCGAACAGAGGTGGCTGTTTGCAGTGCGTTGGCCCCCGGAGCGAGGAAAATGCCTATGGGCACGGCGATGATATTGTTTTCCCGGCCCTGGAAGTTGTAGTTCTGGGCGCCAAGCTCCACCCGTGCCACGTCGCCAAGGCGCAGGATGGATCCGTCGCTGGCTGTCCGCAGGATGATCTGCTCGAATTGTTCCGGGGTGGACAGGCGTCCCTGTGTGATGATCTGCCAGGTCACGGCCGTGTTGTGGTTCAGCGGCTCCTCGCCGATGCGGCCTGCTGCAAACTGGGCGTTCTGATCATTGATGGCCTGGGCGATGTCCGACGTGGTCACACCCAGCTGAGTCATGCGCTGAGGGTAGAGCCATACGCGCATGGCATAGTCCTGCGCGGCAAAGTTTTGTACGCTGCCCACACCCGGCAGGCGTTTGAGCTCGTCCACAATGTTCAGCAGGGCGTAGTTGCTTAAGGCGATGGTGTCAAAACGGCCGTCAGGCGAGCTGAGAAAGACGATCTGCAAAATAGCCGGGGAC
>CALUZP010000139.1 GCA_944325325.1 uncultured Desulfovibrionaceae bacterium | reverse complement strand
CAATCCGTTGTCAAGCACTTTTTTTCGCCGGTCCGGCATCTCCTGCCGGTTCGCAAAATCCCGATTTCGACTTGTCAAACCGTCTCGGCGAACTCGTTCACCGCAGCGGCGAAGACGGGTTATGCGCCTTTTACCACGACCTGTCAACAACTTTTTTATTTTTTCTTGCTTTTTGTTTACATTCCCATGCTAACAGTAAAGTTTTCCTTGCTTTTTTCACATACCCGCCCCCTGCACATCCTGAACCTGGACCGTCCCCGCCCGAACTGCCTCCGTTCCTGGTCCAAAGGTCAGCACAATTCCAGGGCAGGTAAAAGGCTTTCCTACCGGTATAAAAAAAGCTAGTATCGGCAGAACAGACCTGTTGCAATCCTGCTCCATGGCCTTCCGCCATGCGCACCGTTTCGATTCAACCCCCTGACCCCCGTTCCATCATGCAAAAACACGCACGACGTTCGTTTTTTTCCCGTCACGTTGCCGCTCTGCTCCTTGTGTGCGGCCTGCTTGCCGCGGCCTTTCCTCTGTTTGCCGAACAGGCCCCCGCACCAGGTGGAGACCCGTCGTCCCGCGCCGTCCAGCTGGAATGGTTCCTGGATCCGTCTGGCACCCGCACGCTGAATGCCATGCTGGCCCCGGACACTACGACGTTGTTTGACCCCGTGCCCGAGGACGGATTCCCCAACGCGGCAGGCACCGTCTGGCTCCGTTTTGCCCTGCCTGCCCTTGCAGGCGAGCCCTGCCTCGATCTCAATGAGAGGCTTGCCGGCCAGCTTCCCAGCGGCGTAGAAGCCTGGGTAGCGCGCCAGCCCTCCGGCAAAACTCCAGCCCCTGCGCCGGAAAACCTCACCGAGCTGGTTTCCGGACTGTATCTGCTGCCCAAAATTACTGACGCCAATGCTATGGTTTATCTCAAGGTGCCCGGCGTTCCCTCACCCGGCTTTGTCCCAGTCATCCGAGACAGGGACGCCATTACCACCCTGGGACTCGACGGATTGTTCTGGCCGCAGATCATCATGGGGCTGCTGCTTGCCCTGTGTCTTTTCCGGGGCATTGTCGATCGCAAGGAGTGGAGACTCTTGTCCGGGCTCTATCTGACCGCGGCGCTGGTCTCACTGGCCTGGGGGGTGCCCGGGACGCCCGGTGGCCTGCCTGATCCGCAGTCCCTGCCAGGCCTGCTGGCCCCGGGCATTGCGCTGCTGCTGCTGCCGCACGCCGGCCGTCAAATGATGCAGACCCAGGACACGGCACCCAATCTGGATCTGGCACTGACTTCCGTCGGTATCGGCGGGCTGCTGCTCGCCTTGACGCCACTGCTGCCGCACGCAGAAGGCTTTGTCCGCCTGCTGGCCCTCTGGCCGCTCGGCATGCTGCTGTGCTGGCCCATTGCCGTGCTTGCCCTGCTGCGGCGGATCCCCGGCTCACGCCTCTTTGCCCTGGCAGTCTTTCTGCCGCCGCTGGGCTTTCTGCCTCTGTGGTTTGATGTCCCGGGCAAGCCTGATTTCATCAAGCTGCTGCCGTTCCTGACCGCCTGCCTCAGCGCCCTGGGACTTGCCCTGTTCCCCTCGCCGCGCCATCTGTCCCGCACTGTCCAGCGCCGCACAGGCACACCTGCCCAAGCCGATGATAATACACCCGCCCAGGCCCTTGTCATCCAGGATCTGTCGGCGCCGCGTCCTGAACAGCCACAAACCGATCCGCTCGGGGAACGTCTAAAGGCGCTTAACAAGGAACTGAACACGCTGTTTGACCATCCCCTGCAGCCGGCACTGCGCATGCGCGTCCGCCTCCTTGCTGACGCGCTGACCACAGGCATGCGCACGGCCGCAGGCTCTGCCCAGCCAACAACCTTCAGCCTGCACGAAGTCATCCTGGAGGCGCATAACGCCGTTTCCGCCACGGCAGAACGCCAGAATCTCGCCTTGACCTGGTATGTTGCTCCCCAGCTTTCGCGCCAGTATACCGGCGACCGCGCCGCTTTGACCCGCACACTGACGGAACTGCTGGCCAGCTCCATCCGGGCCACGGATCGCGGCAGCGTGCAGCTGCGCGCACAGCGCCTGCCGGAAAGCAACGATCCGGGAATGCTGCTGTTCAGCATTACAGACACAGGAACGGGCACTTCCCCTGACAGGCGCGACCCGGCTGCGCTCCTGCACGCCTGGGAGCTGGCCGGGCGCCTGGGGGGCTCCCTCGGGCTGACCAGCGGGCCAACTGGCACTACGGTGAACTTTGTGATTCGCCTGCAGCCCGCGGCTGAGACCGCCACCACTACAGAAGAAATTGGACAACCCGCACTCAAGGCAGCTCTGTCAAGCGCCCTGCGAGTGCTGATTGTCAGCGATGTTCCTGCCAGCCGCCAACTACTGGCCTATTACCTGGATGAACTGCCCCACGAGCTGCGCGAAGCCCGCAGCACCGGCGAGGCGCTGACCATGTACGCACAGGCTCCCGGAGCGCTGATCATCCTGGACGGTGACCTGCCGGAAGACGACCTCATGCGCTTCATCGCCCAGCTGCGGGCGTTTGAGGGGGAACACGCCCTGCCGCCTGCCTCCATCCTCGGCCTGGCCAGCAGTGAAGCTCAGGCCGATCAGCTGCGTCGCGCCGGCTGCACCTGCACCCTGCCCAGACCCGTCCAGCGGACAGACCTGCGGCACATGGTCCTGCGCCTTGCCCCGCTGCCACGCCAGCGCAGCGCCACCGCCCGTCCCCGCAGCGAAAAGCCCAGGCCTGACGGCAGACGCAAGCTGTCAGCTACCTCCATCACCTTTGACCCCTCTGCTGACAACACGGAGTGGCTGCTGCTGCCCGAGCCGGACGCTCTGGGCAGAGAAACGTCAGCTCAGGAGGACAACACGCCGCAACCCAACACCGGGACCTCCAGTCAGACTTCTGCCACTGCTGAAGAACCCCTGCGCTTCCTGCAGCCGCCGACTCTTGCCGTACGTTCCAATGTCGGTGAACCCATGCCAGTGGCAAAATCCGCAGCAGCAAGCGACGTTACAACACAACCGGACAAAGACACCACACCTGACAACAGTGCCATAAGCGCCAATTCTGATGCCACGGCCAACACCTCAGACAGCCCTGCCAGCTCTGGTAGTACCAGCTCCGGCAGCGCCAGTGTGCCGCCCATCAAGCCTGTCCGCATTCAGGCTGTCAGCCGTGTCCCGGTGGCAGACAACAGCGCTCCCCGGCCACGCTCCATGCGCGCGGTGCCCTACCTGCCAGGCTCAGCAAGCTCCGGCTTATCACCATGGACCGGTGGCAACAATGACTGGGTAGGTGATCCCATGCCCATTGGCACGCCATCCACAAGCCAGTCCGCGCCTTCTGTCACGACTGCCAGCGTAACACCAACAAAACAGCCGGTTCAGGTCTCAACAGGCCCAGTGTCAGACAATCTGACAGCTTCCAGACCAGCAGCGCGCCAGCCTGCCGAGTCTGCCTCCGACAGCCAGGGCAACGCCGATCGGCTCCGTGCGTCCTTGCTCTCCATGCCGGAGGCTTCTGACGTATCCGGCGGCGATACCGCCGATGTTGGCAGAAACGTCGCCAAGGCTCAAATCGTACAAGCCTCGGACGCATCCGAACAGGACTCCTTTCTACCCCCCATCAGTAACGCTGCACGGAAAACAGGATTGTTTGGAAAATTGACTAGTCTGTTTGGCAGTAAGAAATCTCTCCAGGCGGACGACTTCAAGTTGACCTCGTATTCTACCGACTCCAGTTCCACAGAATGGGTTGGTGAACCTATACCGCTGCTCAAGGATGAACCGGGCAAGGTGCAGACGACACCAGCTGACAACACCGCCACACAGCCTCAGCTGCCGGAAATTTCCGATCGAACCTCAGCCATGGAAGCAGGACACCAGAATACAGGAGACGCCGGCATCCCTGCCGCGCCCATCAAGCTGACCGAACCTGCCGCCCCAGATGAAACACCGATCGAGCTGACCGAGACTGTCGGGGAAAAAGCCGGATCTATTGAGCTGACGGAACCGTCTGAAACAGACAGACAGCCACTCCCGGAACTGTTCCCCGACGGAAACAGGCCGGGCAGCCGGTCCATGCCCCTGCCCCGGACGCCGGAAGTCTCCGATCGAACCTCAGCCATGGAGCCAGAACGCC
>CALUZP010000138.1 GCA_944325325.1 uncultured Desulfovibrionaceae bacterium | reverse complement strand
AAGAGCTTTTCTTTGTCTTCGACAGTTGTAAGTCGTCCGGGCAGCGTCCCTTCCTTGGAGGCAATCTCTTCAGGAATGTGTGGATATGAGGGGAGAGGGCGTCCCTCCGAAGGCAAAGAGAGCTCTTCAGCTCAAAGAGCCTTGAATCGCTTTCGACAGCAGAAAATCGCCCAGGCTGCGCATCAGATCCCTCTACGGGATGGGGAACATGAGGAAGGGGGCGTCCCTCCGAAAGCTTTTCAAGCTCTTTTTTTGCGTCCTCTGTGTGATACTTATAGCCTGTTACCAGCCCGGAAAAGTTCTCATGAGGCGCAAGTACGCCTTTCCAAGTGTACTCTTCACCGGGCGAGATTAAGAGTGTTTTGCTTTTGCCGGAAATACCCTTGACCGGGAACCATGGAAAACACTGTTCAGGCCATCTGCCAGGTCTTCTGGAGAAAGTCCGTTCTCTTCTATCCGTTTCCGGGCGAACTTCTCTCTATTCTTTCCCGACAGCTTGAGCGGCCCTTCGGTAAAGGCCGGATCGACCCTCTGCAGCTTTTTGAGCTGTCCGCCTTGAGATAGTGCCGAACTCCATCGGCGTGTAATCCCCGCTCTTCAGCTTTGCCACCAGCTCTTCCATGTATTTCGGACGTGGTGCCGCTTCCGCCTCATCAGGAGAGAACGCAGCGCCTCCCCCTGCCAACAACCCCGGCAGTCCGCCAACGGCCTGTGTGTCCACCCCTGTTTCTTCCTGTTGTAGTGATTGAACTGTTCCTGTCGCCTGCCGGGCCTGAGCGGCCGTGCCCCGGGGCTGTGCGTTTCCCCGCGGCTTTTGCCGCGTTGTCCGCCCTCATGCCGCCCCTCATGCTACCCCGATGCCATCGGGATCCCCTCCGGAGCCCATCCCGATGCCGGGGGAAAGGCGGGAACCCTTTTGGGCAAAAGGGTTGTCCTCCTTCTCCCCCGGGCCCCCCATCCGCCTTCCCAAAACCTGTACCGGGGGAGGGCGCGGGGCGGTGACCGTTTTGTTCCTTTTGTCCGTTCCCTCACGCCTGCATGCCCGTCCGGCAGGCCGTGCCGGATCGTTGAAGCCGCCCGCAAGGGGTCTTGGCCTGTCCGGCAGGGCCGCTAACCAGCGCGCAACCTCGGATGTGCCTGCCAGAGTGTGCGGCAGGCCGTGCCCAGGGGATCCAGAACCAGATCTGCGGGGGGGCTGACAAGCGGGCGGTGCCAAGGGCGGTTGGGGGGCCCAGAAAACCGGGTTGTCTGCCGCCGTGCCGGGGAGTTGCCTGCCCGTCTTGGGCTGTTGCGGGGCGTGTTACAGGCTGCCTTCCTGTTCTGTGAGCGCTTCCACGCCCACGGCATGGCTCCAGGCGGCGCCGGCCGGCACCTTTACCCGTGCCGAGAGGTAGACGGTGGAAAGGTGCTGGTAGCACACGCCGTCGCGCTGTTGTGCGGTATAGGAGCCGAAGCGGCGGGCGTCCATCTGCCGGTTGCGGAACACGGGCATGGCCTGTGCGGCGCCGGAGTCCACCAGGGGCCGCAGGCCGTGGAGCATCATGCGGGTGCCGCCGTGTTCGGCGGTATCGATGACGGCTTCCAGGGTATCGCCGTTGAACAGGGTCAGCCTGTGTCCGGCGTCGAAGCAGGCCAGGAGGCGGCGGCCGTGCTGGAGGGCGGCGGCGTCGAGAGAGGCAAAGGGGAGGCTGTCGAGCGCGCCGTAGACGTCCAGGTCCTCCAGGGTGAGGCCGCGCGCGTAGTCCTGGAACAGGGTTTCGGCGGACACTTCGCCCCAGGCCCAGAGGTCTGCGGCATAGTTGTAGATGAGCAGGCTGTCGTACACGCCGGCGGGGGCGGCGCCGGAGGCGAAGAGCCAGACGGCAAGCCGGTTTTCGGCGTCGTGGGCGCCGCGCACGTCGGTGAGGCGGTCTGCCGCGCAGTGTTTGAAGAACCAGGCGTCCACGCGTCCGGCGCCGATGTCTCTGACGCTTGTGCCGTCGGTCATGCTCCAGCCGTCTTCGGCCAGGTACACGCAGGCGTTGCCGCAGACCACGGGCGAGGCGGGTGCAAGGCAGCCGCGTTCTCTGTCCACCACGTCGAACTGAAAGATATACGGACTGCCCACATAGGTGGCGCGCTGGATGGCGTGTTCGAGGAAGATGAGGCCGTCCACGCCGCCCACGCCGCCCACGATGGCCTGCACTTTGCCGCCTGTGGGGAAAATCTGGATATCCGACTGGATGTACTGGGCGTCGTTGCTGCCAGGTTCGGGCCATTCGTCGGGGCGGTCGAGGCCTGACCAGCGGATGCCGTTGCGGGCGTCGGAAAGGCGGCCGAGCACCACGAAGTCGCGGATGACGCCCAGCACACCGGCGTCAGGCGCGTTGTCGACGGGACTGAACGCGGAGGCGTTGCCTGCGGTGATGGCGCTTTTGAGCAGCTGCGTGCCGAACAGCGCATAGACGGCCGGGCCGTACTCGGCAAAAATCCGTGTGGAGGACAGGGCGGTACCGGTGTGCTTGGCTGTCCAGACGCGGTTTTCCAGCGCGTAGATGCCGCCGGTCGTGGCGGCCAGGGTCAGCAGGTTGCCGTCCGTGTCCTTGAGGGAAAAACCGGCCAGGGCCGGGCTGTCCAGCGCCGGAAAGGTCAGGGGAGAAAGCCCGTGCAGCGGACGGTAGCCCCGTCTGACGGGCAGAACGTTTTTGGCCTCCGGGGCCTGCCGGCCGTCCAGCAGGGCGGCGTCGGGCTCCCAGGGGCCGAAATCGAGCCGTGTCTTGTTCATTGCCATTGCACAACCTTCTGCCAGATGTCGTCAAAATCCGCGCCGGGCCCGCCAGGCGGCGAGACGTGCAGCGCTGTCCACAGATCCTTGTCTGTCGTTGAGGGCAGGGCCACCCACAGGCCGTCTGTCGTTGAGGGCAGGGGCGTCCACTGCCAGCCCTTGTATCCGGGCCGGATGACGCCGCCGGCCGCGGCGTGGCCTTCCGGCATGGCAAGGATGATCCGCAGCGGAATCAGGGCCTCGCCGGAGTCTGCCCGGCCCCGGCCTTCCAGAACGCGAAGCCGGATCAGCCTGACGGGCACGTTGCCCGACGCGCCGCCCTCCTGGCTGAGCGTGACCGGAAAGCAGCGCAGTATGCGCAGAGAACCGCCGGAACCGGCCGCACCCGTGACGGAAAACCGCTGAACCAGGCCCCCTGTCAGGCTGCCGGACGAACCGGCCGCGCCCGTGGCGGACAGATGAAGTCTCCTGCCGGCCGTCAGTGCGCCGCCGGAGCGTCCTGCCTCTGTGGCGGTCAGGGCGTAAATGCCGGCCGTGTTCCACACCGTGGCGTCAAGCGGCCAGGGCAGGGCGTCCAGCTGTCCCCAGGCATCCAGATCATCCAGCGCCTGCGGAGGGGGCAGAACCGTGGTGAAGGTCGCAGCCATGACGGGCTAGTCCATGGTCAGGGTGAGGTTGCCGGCATCGACGCGGTAAATGTCGCCGGCGAGCAGCTCCCTGGGGGTGGTGATGTCGCCGTACCACACCAGATTCCCGCTGGCGGCGGCGTCAAACAGCCCCCAGGCCACGGCTGTGCCCCACGAGGATGTCGCCGTGGGAAACTCGATGGCCGCACTGTTTGTCATGCTGCCCCCGGAGGGCGCATCAAAGGTGACCTGCTGCCGGGCATAGGCCCCGCCGGACACCTCCGTCCCGCCGCCGTCCTCGCCGGGTGCCGTGGTGAACAGCCCCAGATAATAGACACCCGCGTCCTTGAACAGGGTCAGCAGCGTGTTTTCGCCGGTGTTGGTCAGACCCATGTCAGATCCTCCTTGTGGGGCGCATGCTCAGATTGGCCGTAAAGCGCGCCCGCTGCTCCCCGGCCTCCGCCTTCTGCCGCGCGGCGGCATAATACTGTGTCCACAACTCCAGCGGCGCAGATCCGCGCGTGAACGGGCCGCTTTCCACCAGCGCCCCGTACAGATACAGATCCGGAAAGGTGAGCAGAACGGCGTTGTCCGGCTGTGCCTCGCCCAGCGGCGGGATCTCCGCAAAATAGGTCAGATACAGCGTGCCAGCCCTGTCCGGCGGCGGCAGCAGAAACAGATCCCGGCCGATAATCGTATACCCGTCGGGCCGCCCGGCCGGACGCCGCTGGCCATAGGTGTCCGGCGGCAGATAAAACAGGTTCGCCGTCCGCCCGTCCCTGTCCGCAAAGGTCAGATCGCGCATTTCAACAAACACGTCCCAGTTGCCCGCCTGCCGCCGCCAGGGCAGCGGTACGGCACTCTGTCCGGCAAGGACGTCGGTTTTCGCCCGGCGCTCCATCACCCTGAGCCGCAGTTCACGGTTCATCCGCCGCTCAGTCAGCGCGATGAACGCAGGTATCCTGTCCGTCATGTCGTCGCGGCCCAGATAGTCGGCCACGGCCGCCCTGAGCCCCGTCCAGCTTGTCAGATCTGCCATTTCAATCCCCCCACCCAAAGTAACCGGGCAGCCCGCCAGGCAGCGCATCCTGCCCCGGCGTAGCTGAAAGCTCCCTGCCAACGCCTCGTGCCACAGGCCCGGCGGCCATGCGGGCAACGCCCATCCCCCCGGCAGACATGGGCACGGCACCGGAAATGCCCTCAATGATTGAGCCGCGCAGCCTTTCCGCCTCCGTCTCCGGCCTGGCAAGCCCCAGCCAGTCGGAAACAACACCGCCCGGATTGCCACTGCCCGGCGTCGCACCACGCCCAGGCCCCTCCAGGACGTTGCGCGTGCCAGGGGAAAAACCGCGAGCCATATTCATTATGACGTCCTGCCATGAGAACCCCCCGTCAGGGGATGCACTCGCCTGTGCCGCCTGCGCTTCGCCAGCTGACAGCGCCGCGGCTGTCCCTGTAAGAGCAGCTGTCTTGACAAGGTTATCCTGAGAGCGTATTTTTTTATCAGATTCGACAGCAGAAAGCTGAGGCTGCGTAAACGAGCCGTCTCCGGCGGCATAGTTAGATGGGACATTGCGCCTCCCCGAATCTGGACTCCCTAACTTGTTGGGGAGTTTTTCTGTTTTTGGATCATACACCGTCCATATGCCTGCCCTGCCTCCATCTTCTGGTTCAAGAATACCAAGGTAGGTTGTGTCCCCATGTGGCACAACAACGCCTGTAGGGTGTCCTTCTTTTGCCGTAACAAACCTTCGCCTGGTGCTGGTGGTAATGCTGTTCAGCATATCGCCGACTTCATCAGGCGTTTTTTTATGTTTTTGTTTCGGCTTGTCGATCCGTGAGTTCTTGACATGCGCGACATTTTCAGCAGTCATGACATGTTCAGGTTGCGTATCTTCAGGGTTTCTTTTTTGCAGTTCACCAAGATCCTCTTCTGAAAAGCGTCCGAGAAGACCACCTTTTATGTTGCCTGTCCTTATCTGCTCTACAATGTCGGCCACGCCTTTCCCATTCCATGGGCGCGGCGCCGCTTCCGCCTCATCCGGGGCGAGGGCCAACGCTCCGGTCATCAGCCCCAGAAGGCCGCCTGGCTTTGTCACATCCACCATCACACCCGCTCCAGCGTCGTGCGGAAGGCACGGTTGTCGGGGGCATTCAGAAATTTGCGCATGGCTTCCGGATCGCCCAGAATGTCCAGCCCCTGAGCTGCCGCAATGTCCACCACGGCCGCCCTGAGCCCCGTCCAGCTTGTCAGATCTGCCATCTCAATCCCCCCACCCAAAGTAACCGAGCAGCCCGCCAAGCAGCGCATCCTGCCCCGGCGTAGCTGAAAGCTCCCTGCCAACGCCGCGTGCCACAGGCCCGGCGGCCATGCGGGCAACGCCCATCCCCCCGGCAGACATGGGCACGGCACCGGAAATGCCCTCAATGATTGAGCCGCGCAGTCTTTCCGCCTCCGTCTCCGGCCTGGCAAGCCCCAGCCAGTCGGAAACAACACCGCCCGGATTGCCACTGCCCGGCGTCGCACCACGCCCAAGCCCCTCCAGGACGTTGCGCGTGCCAAGGGAAAAACCGCGAGCCATATTCATTATGACGTTCTGCCATGAGAACACCCCGTCAGTGGATGCACTCGCCTGTGCCGCCTGCGCTTCGCCAGGTGACAGCGCCGCGGCTGTTCCGCCTTCGGCCCACGGAATCGCTTTGCAGATGTTCGGATCATCGGGGTTAAACGTGCCGCGATTCTGGACAGACTTGATCTGGTTCGGCTCCTTGACCATCCAATAGCCTTTATCAGGCACATGGACATAATCCAGTTCCTGAACCGGCAGTCCGGCACGCTGAGCTGCGCGTTGTTCCGGCAGTCCATACGTTCCCTTCAGATAGACATCCATCTGATGGGGGCCATACGGCGCAGGCTTTTCGGCAAAATAAAAGCCTTCACCATAAGCGCCCCGGCTGTTTATTCTGTCTTTTGAAAACGTATCAAAAACATGGTCAGTGTTGTGATGCACGATAAGGGGACGGCCTTCACCGTCAACAACCCTGGAAGATCGCTTGACATCATCAAGCTTTTGCCCCAGAATCAACCGTGAGGCCTGGGGTGCGCTGCCGTTGGCAGTCTTGAACGCATCTTCGAGCCTCTTTTTGTTTTCCACTTCATGCAGGTAGAGCCCCTGCCTGTCTTTACCGGTTTTTACAACGACTTCCCCGGCATAATCCGTATCGCCGATACGCACGGGAGCGGCTATCACCGACGTGTCGTATCCCCTCCCCTTCCAGTTGCTTTTCTGGTCGAATACCGTCCCCCTCCTGACAATATCCGGCACGGCGGCGAATGCGGCTGATTTTTCTCTTCCTATGCCGTGTCCTATCGAATCCTTGACGCCCTCAAGGTCAAGCCGCACATCGCCCAGATCCGGGCTGTTCGCCACTCCCTGAAACTGTTCGTCATACCATGCCGGAACCTTCTCTGTCAGTGGCACGCCATCTTTCTGAAATTCTTTACCGGTCAACGTCACTACCGGCTCACCGGCCACGACTTCCTGATAGGCTTTTGCCGCAGGCCAGTTTCCGAACCACGCCTTGAAGAATGGGCTTTCTGTGCCCATGTCGCGGTACAGTTCTTCGGCCGCCTGCACGACTTCGGG
>CALUZP010000137.1 GCA_944325325.1 uncultured Desulfovibrionaceae bacterium | reverse complement strand
GAGCAGGCTGCCGGGTTCTTCGTGCAGGGCCTGACGGACGGCTACGGCCACGGCGGCCGGCGGAAGGCGCAGGCCGTCTCTGGCTGGCTGGGGCAGGTAGCGCACGGCAACAGGCCACTGGCGGCCTTCGGAACGGATCAGAGGGCAGGGGGCGCCGCCGTCGCCCAGCAGCCGCGTCAGTGGGGTTATATCCAGGGTGGCGGACATCACCAGCAGATGCAGAGGGTTGGCAGGATCGCGCAGCGTGTCCTGGCATTCGAGCGCCAGGGCAAGGCCCAGATCGGCCTGCAGGCTGCGCTCGTGGAATTCGTCGAAGATGAGCCAGCCCACGCCGGGCAAATCCGGTGCATCGCGCAGCATTCTGGTCAGAACGCCCTCGGTGACGACCAGGACGGCTGTTTCCGGACCGGCGCAGCGTTCCATGCGCATCTGATAGCCGATCCGCCGGCCTGGTGTTTCGCCGAGCAGGGAGGCCATGTGCCGGGCGGCGGCACGGGCGGCCAGGCGGCGCGGCTCGAGCATGAGCACCCGGCGTGTCGGGGAAGCCTGCTCAAGCAGCGCGAGTGGCACGCGGGTTGTTTTGCCGGCCCCGGGCGGCGCGCTCAGTACAACGCGCCGGGACGTGCGCAGTGCGGCAAGCAGTTCGGGGAGGACGTCAAAAATGGGCAGATCAGCGCAGGCGTCGGGCGTGGCAGTCATGGTCGGGTGGCAGGGGGTCTGAGGTCTCAAGCAGGCGCAGCGCCCTGCCCAGGTGATCAATCCAGATGTCGGCAAAGCAGGGCATTTCAGCCATGCCGGTCAGGACGGGGGTGCAGGTCAGTCCATGGGCTTCAAGCAGGGTACGCCACGAGTCGGGCCTGCTGCCGGCCAGATCCTCGAGCGCGTGCCGGCCGATGACCGCCAGCAGCGGCACGAGCCAGACCCGGCGGACGCCCTTGTCCAGCAGCTGGGGCAGGGCTTGCTGCAGCTGCACTTCGCCTTTCATGGTGGCAACAACAGCCAGGGGATCAAGGGCTGTTACGGCGCGGGCCAGGGCCGCGTAATAGCTGGCCGAGTCGTGCCGGCTGCCGTGGCCGGCGAACAGTACAGCCTCGCCGGCTGTGCGGGCTGCGGGGAGTCCTGCGAGCAGAGCCCGGGCCAGGTTGTCCATGTCTTCGCCCCCGGCCAGAAGCGGGGCCCCTGTGGCCAGGGCGCTGAACTGGCCGGCCACGGCGGCGCATTCGTCCAGCACGTCCGTATATTCGATGCCGGGAACCACATGCAGGGGCTGCACGGCAATGCTGTCGTAGCGTTCAAAGGCCATCTTGCGCAGGGCCTTGCCTACGGAGTCGGATTTCTTGCGCGCGTCGGCCAGGCGTTCGCGCATGGCCGGCGATGTGAAGGCCCAGCGGACGGGCACGTCCGGGTAGCGCCCGCGGACGCGCTGGGCAAAGCGGCGCAGGGTGTCTTCACCCTGCGGGGTCGCGGTACCGAAGGCGGCAAGGAGGATCCCCGTTTTCATAGGCTTTCCGAGCAAAGAGGGTTGAAGGCCGTCTGTAAAGCCTGCGCGTGGCGGCGTGCAGCACGGCGGGGCGCGAGGAGACCGGGCGGCGTGTCATTGTCCCGTTCTGATTCTGTTCTGCGGGGACAGGGGGACGCCTGCGGGCAGCTGTACCCGCATTGTTGTACCATAGCTGCCGTCCAGAGGGCTGTCAACGTCACATGCTTTTAAAAAGATGATTGATTTCACTGCGCTAAAACGTATATACCGGCCTGTGCGTTTGACATTCCGCAAGGACTGTGGAAAAAGGCAGCGATATACTGCCAACAGGAGGCGCTATGGCGAACAACGAGCCAGACAAGATCATCTATTCCATGATTCGCGTGAGCAAGCGGCATGGTCAGCGCGAAGTGCTGAAAGATATTTCCCTATCCTATTTCTACGGGGCCAAGATTGGCGTCCTGGGCCTGAACGGCGCGGGGAAATCGTCGCTGCTCAAGATTCTGGCCGGCGTGGATCAGGCGTTTGAGGGCAAGACGGTCCTCGCGCCCGGCTATACCATCGGGTACCTCGAGCAGGAGCCGCTGGTCGATGAAACGCGCACCGTGCGCGAAGTGGTTGAAGAAGGCGTCAAGGAGCTGGTGGACATTGCCGCGGAGTTCGAGAGCATCAACGCCCGTTTTGCCGAACCCATGGAACCCGACGAAATGGACGCCCTGATCGAGCGCCAGGGCAAGGTACAGGAGCTCATGGACGCCAAGAACATCTGGGATCTTGAATCCCGGCTGGACATGGCCATGGACGCGCTGCGCTGCCCGCCTCCGGATACGCCCGTTTCCGTCATTTCAGGCGGCGAACGGCGGCGTGTGGCCCTCTGCCGCCTGCTGCTGCAGAATCCCGACATCCTGCTGCTGGACGAACCGACCAACCACCTGGACGCGGAGTCGGTGGCCTGGCTCGAGCACTACCTGCAGCAGTTTCCCGGCACAGTCATTGCGGTGACCCACGACCGCTATTTCCTTGACAACGTGGCCGGCTGGATTCTCGAACTCGACCGCGGCCGCGGTATCCCGTGGAAGGGCAACTATTCCTCCTGGCTGGAACAGAAGGAAAAGCGCCTTGCTCAGGAAGAAAAGGCCGAGGGCGAACGGCAGAAGACCCTGGCCCGCGAACTGGAGTGGATCCGCATGTCGCCCAAGGGCCGGCACGCCAAGAGCAAGGCGCGCATCAACGCCTATGAGGCCATGCTCAGCCACGAGAGCGAACGCCGCGCACCGGATCTGGAAATCTACATTCCGCCGGGACCGCGCCTGGGCAAGACGGTCATCGAAGCACAGGGCGTCAGCAAAAGCCTGGGCGACAAACTCCTGGTCAGCGATTTGAATTTCATCATCCCTCCGGGGGCGGTGGTGGGCATCATCGGACCCAACGGCGCGGGCAAGACAACGCTGTTCCGCATGCTTGTGGGGCAGGAAAAGCCCGATACCGGCACGATCCGCATCGGCGATACCGTGCGTTTTGCCTATGTGGATCAGAACCGCGCTTCGCTGACTCCGGACAAAACCGTCTATGAGCTGATCAGTGACGGTTCTGAAACCGTCCGCCTCGGCAGCCGTGAAGTCAACGCCAGGGCCTACTGTTCCCGGTTCAACTTCATGGGTCAGGATCAGCAGAAAAAGGTCGAGGTGCTTTCCGGCGGCGAGCGTAACCGCCTGCACCTGGCCCGGATGCTGAAGTCCGGGGCCAATGTCATCCTGCTGGACGAACCGACCAACGATCTTGACGTCAACACCATGCGCGCCCTTGAAGACGGCATTGAAAACTTTGCCGGCGTGGTTCTTGTCGTCAGCCATGACCGGTGGTTCCTGGATCGTATCGTCACGCACATCATGGCCTTTGAAGGCGATTCAACCGTGACGGTTTTTGAAGGCAACTTCAGCGAATACGAGGAAGACCGCCGCCGGCGTCTCGGCAAGGACGCCGACCAGCCGCACCGCATCAAGTTCCGCAGGCTGTCGCGCTGAGGCTGCAAGTCTGGAAGCGCGCCGGAACAGGCAACTCCGGACAGGGCCGCGGGAGCATGGCCATCCCCTTTACCGGGGGGCCTCTCCCCGGCCCTGTCTGTTTTTTCAGCAGTCCGTGCCGTTGAGCGGTGCGTGACGTTGAAGCACAGACGCGTCCTGCCTTGCGTTGTCTGGAAGGCCCTGGCCTGGTATTGCGGAAGCTCTTTGCCGGTTTTTCTGGCAGAGAGGCTTTGCAGCAGGCAGAACGGGGATGACGGCTGGCGCGGCGCGGGGACAGGATGCGGAGCGAGCTTCTCTGTCTGCCACACGGGTCTTGCGGAAAGACCTCTGCAGGAGCAAGACGGCGTCTTGCGGCATCATCGAACGGCATGGAGGATAGAGCGCTTTCCCGTTGAAAAGGCAGCACGCGAGGCGGCAGCACAGTGCCGCCCGGCCCAAAGGAAACGGGAAAACTGTGTTGTTTCCGCGAAACGGCAGGCCGCATGGTTGAAAACGCGAAGCGTTGCAAGTTGAACATGCTCCAGAGGTGCGTCAGCGGAGCATGCTGGCGTTTGCGCCGGAAGGATCGTCTGATACTGTACGAAAGAAAGAGCGGCGCAGCAGAGCGTTTGCCTCTGGCGTGTCAGCAGGCGGGGAAAGATTCGGCGTCTCGGGATCGGTGGCCGCAGATGACCGCAGGAGACAAGGTACAGACAGAGTCAGAGCCAGCAGAGCCAGAGACAGGGGGGCGGGTTTTTGGGGGAGGGGAGAAAAAGCCTGCGGGGCCGGTGGCCTGACGTCTGTGCGGCAGCTGCGGGCAGCCCCGGGTAGCTGTTATACAACAGGACAGCGTGCACAGGATCCGGTCAGTCCCGGATCCTGTGCACGCTGTGCAAAGACGGTCTGCCGGCGTCCCGCGGCAGCAAGCCGGCAGGCCTGCCTGCTTGCGGGAGCCGTCCGTTATCTGGCGCAAGCCTGGGGCTGCGCAGCCTTTGCGGCGGCCAGCTCCTTCTTGAGCTGGCGCGTCCGGCGGGACACTTCCTTGCGAACCTTGCGCTGGCAGAGGGCGATAAGCCCGAGACAGAGCAGGATGGACTCCACGGTAAAGAAGAAGATCCATTGCAGGTGGCGTTCCTGGCCGGCGGGGCGTTCCTGGAGGAGCCATTTCTGCGCGAGCAGCTTCTGTTCAGTCGGTGTGATGTTGTCCAGAGCCAGCGAGATGGCGTTGAACAGGGCCGGGCTGTCGTTGCGCACGGCGATGGCGTGCCCGTAGCTTGACTCGACGGTGCCGGCTGTCTGGATTTGCAGGATGCCTCCCACCTGGATTTTTTCAAGCAGGTTGAATTCGTAGTCGATGATGGCGTCGGCTTCGCCGTTGGCCACCATCTGCAGGGCCGCCAGCGTATTTTCAGCCGGAACGGCAACGATTTCGGGATGGTGTTCCTTCAGGAAGTCGTGCCAGGAGTAGTTATTGACGACAGCGACCTTCTTGCCGGCCAGATCGTCGATGGTGACGCTGTCCATGCCGTGTCCGCGCCGGGTCATGATGACGCCGGGCAGGGTGATGTACGGCTTGGTGAAGTTCATGTATTCGCTGCGGCGTTCGGTTTTGGCCGCCGCCATGAAGACGTCGATGTTGCGCTGCCTGGCCTGTTCTTCGGTGCTGGCCCAGTCAGTCAGGCGCAGAACCTGGAAATCAAGGCCGGTCATGGCTTCCAGCAGGCGCATGTAATCGCCGCCAAGGCCCGTATATCTGCCGCGCTCATCAAACATTTCAAGGGGGTAGAAGTTCGGGTCAACACCGACGGTAACAACGCGATGAGCGCCGAGCCAGGCTAAGTCTTCAGGGGAGAGCCTGTCCAGTACGGAGTCTTTTTTTTCAATGATTTCGTCCACAACATCCTGACGGGGGGCAAGGGCTTCGGGGAAGAAGACCCGGGCGCCCAGAAGAACCTGGACGGCAATAATGCACAGACCGATAACGACTTTGAGCAACAAGCGCATAGATGGCTCTCCGCTTCTCGTGGTTTCAGGCCGCGCCCGCAGGGCGGCGCCGGAGCGCCGGCCCTGTAAGCGGAGCGGGATTACTTTTGAACCGCTGCAGGATCAACCATGTTGATGTACTTGGCCGTCACCTGGTTGCCGGTTTTGAAGGCTTCAAGCTCCTTGTCCGTCAGCATGCCTGCTGAGGCGAAGAAGTCCGCCAGCTCGTTTTCCCACTGCTGAACTTCGCTGACGCCCTTGGAGGCGTCAAACAGCTTTTTCTGTTCTTCGAGGTTGAAGAATTCATACGTGTCGAAGTTCATGTTGATGAGATCCAGGCTGTAGTCCTGTCCGGCCCAGTCCAGATAGAACTTCTGGAACATCTTCACGGCTTCTTCACGGGGTGCGGTCTGCAGCCAGTGCACGCCGCGCATGTAGAGCGTAAGGAAGCTTGCGGCCACTTCGGGATACTTGGTGGCGTAGGCGGTATTGGCTACCAGCACGATGGGCAGATGCTTGCCCATGTCCTTGGGGGTGGCCACGGTCTTCCAGTTGCGGTTGCTGCCGACAAAGGTGAAGGGCGCCCACAGCACCACGGCGTCACCGATGTTATAGTCGAACGCGGTCAGGGCCGAGGCCTGTTCCAGATTCTTGTAGACGATGTCCTGTTCCTTGAGGCCCAGGGTCTTGAGCCACAGATGCAGGGTGTAGTCGGCAGAGGTCACCTTGGTGGTGAGCATGGTCTTGCCCTTGACCGATTCGGGGCTGCCGTACACGTTGGGGCAGGCGGGATTGTAGCCCTTGGTCTTGATGATCGGGCTGTCGGCGCGGACAAGGACGGCGTTGGCCATGGACTCGTCGTTGCCCAGGCCGATGATGCTCATATTATAGCGGGCGGCACCCATGAGGGCGGGCACGGCGCCCAGGCCGCCGAACATCCAGCTTTTGGCGGGGAAGGCGCGCAGGGCTTCTGCGCCGGAGTCGAAGGCAAAGATCTGCAGATCGAGACCCATGGCCTTATCCCAGCCCTGCTGTTTGGCATACCAGACGGGGAAGGCTTCCTGGCCCGGCAGCCAGGCGGTGGGAACTTTGATGAGGTCGGCGGCCCTGGACGGCAGCACGGTTCCAAGGCAGATGAGGATCGCCAGCATGAGGCGGAACAGTTTGCGGGATGCCATAGGCGTCTCCTTAAGGTAAAAAGGTTCGCAGGCGTATGCAGGCCGGTCAGCGTGCCTGGGCGCTCAGTTCGGCCTCTTCTTCCTCGTCGTCTTCGTCAAAGAGCACGGGATAGTCGCTCTTGCCGAACAGGAGGTAACGCAGCTTGGCGTGCGGGGTGCTCAACAGTTCAGCGCTGCGGCTGTAGTAGAAGAGGGCGCCGAGGGCAACCCAGATGAACAGCATGATCCACGAAGGGACAGAAATGGTGGCCGGCGAGCTGGGGAAGATAAGCAGCACGAAGCAGACAATGGAGGTGGCCGCGCCGATCAGACACACGGGCTTGCCCCAGCCGGCTTCAGGCGCCATGGGGTTCCTGAGCAGATACTTGTAGGCGGTGAGGCTGGTGTAGAGGTAGGCCAGCGCAGTGCCGATGGCCGACATGTCCACAATCCAGGAAAGGGCGGCACGGCCGAACCAGGGCGCGATCAGGCAGAGAATCAGCGTAAACAGAACGCTCTTCCACGGCGTGTTGTAGCGCGGGTGCACTGAGGCAAAGAACGAAGGCAGGAATTTGCTGCGGCCCATGCTGAACAGCAGGCGAGTTGTGGCCATGAAGAAGCCGTTCATGCCGGTCAGAATGCCAGCCAGCACCGGCACGGTCAGCGCTACGCCGCCCCAGCGTCCGAAGATCTGGTCAGCCACCCAGCCTGTGGCCCAGGCCTCGTTCCGCGCAAGCAGTTCCTGGTAGGGGATGAGCCCGGCCACGCACAGGGCAACGAGGCTGTAGATGATGGCCCCGCAGATGATGGACCAGAGCATGAGCGAGCGGGCCTTGTGCGGCGAGAAGTTGAATTCTTCAGCCGCTTGCGGGATGGTGTCAAATCCGACATAAAGCCATGGCGTCAGCGCCAGGACCATGAGAATACAGGCCAGGGGCGAGCGGTCCTCGGCAAAGAACGGTTTGAGGTTGTCGATGCTGGAGCTGTCGGCCTGAACGGTGCCCACCGTCAGCACCAGCACGCCGATGGCCAGGGCAAAGGCCAGAAAGACCTGAATGGTGCTCGCCGCGTTCATGCCCCGCAGGTTCATGAAGCCAAACAGCAGCAGGACGACGGACACAAAGGCCAGCTCGCCGATGTTAATGTCCCATCCGGCGATGGTGTAGAGGTAGCCCACGTCAAAGACGCCGGGGATGAGATAGCGTGTCAGCAGAATGAGCGCCATGGCGTTGGCTGCAATGACGCAGATGTAGCTCAGAACCAGCGCCCAGCCGCAGATGAAGGCCCCGTTCGTTCCAAAGCCGGCGTAGGCGTAAGCAAACGCGCCTCCCGCCACAGGATAGGGCTTGATGAGCACGCTGTAGCTGAGCGCGACAATGCACTGGAAAAGCGCACCGATGAAAAAGGCGATTACCGTGCCAAGCGGACCGGCGTCGGGCAGGAAGCGAATCCCCGGCAGCACAAAACAGCCCCAGCCTACAATGGCGCCCAGCGCAAGAGCCAGCACTTCGACGGGGCCAAGCGTCTTTTCCAGCTCCTCACGCACTTCACTGATCAGAGGCTGCTTGTTCAAATCATCCATGAGCTCCTCCACCTGGTTGTCTATCGTGTTGGGGTCAGCGGCTCCGGACGGAAAAAGCAGGGCCGTTCTGTCCAGAACCGTGACCTGTTGCTGAAGCCGGCAAGGCCCGGCCCCCCGGCAGAATATCGATGTCAGACGGCGTATCCCGGCCCGGCGTACCCCCCCGGGAGGCGGCAGCGCCGGTCGGAAAGGGCGGATGCAGTCAGGTTCTTCATGGAAGCGCCCGCCTCCGGGCGGGACGTCCTGCCATCCGGCGCGCTGGAGGCGTTCAGTCTGCAAGCCGCGCCTCCGTAAGAGCTGCCTGTTCCCTGAGGCCGTACAGAATACGGTATTGGGAGACAGGGGCGCGTCCCTGCCGATCCTGGCGTCTGCCGGATGCCGCAGGGGCAAGGCTGCCGTGCGGCAGACTGCTGCGCTGCCTTGCGGGATACAAGAGTTGCACGCACATCCGCGGAGCACAAGCCCCTCACGCGCCTGCAGTGCATTATTTCCATCTAGCAAACCTTGTGCCATAAGGAACATAACGTGAAAGATCTGCAAAGGCAACGTGTTTTTATAGTGGCTTGCAAACCGTGACAGTTTTATCGTGACAGACTATCAATGCGAATTTGACTTGTCCGTTGCTCAATATGATGAAATAGCCTAAGTCAAAAGTGAATTGTAAGTCAGAAAAGACTTGGCAACCACAACAAAATGCGGGACGTTTTCTCCTGTGGCTTACGGATCCGGCGTCGTTCCCGGCAGCGCGTCAGATTTCAGAATAGGCTGACAATCCAGCAAGATAGCTTGTTAGACGTCTGCCATGACGCGCTTTGTTCCCTCAGAGGCCGGGGAGATTGTGGCAAAGTGGCGCATGCGCGGCCGGAGGCGCCTGCAGGCGTCAGGAAGCCGGCCAGACCGCAGGCGCCGGCTCTGTGCCGCGCGCAGAAGGCCGCGGGATGGCGCAGGATGTCGCAGGCGGCCATGCTGCCTGCCATCGGGGCAATCGGGCATGGCCGGATGTGGAGTCCTCTGGCCTGGGGCCTGTGCTTCTGCATCAGCCGGATTCAGGAATCGTGCCGCCATGCGGCTGTGCAGGATCCCGCCCTGCGGGCAGGTTCGCGCGTGGATGGCAGGGAGCGGCCCCTGCCCTGGCGGCTTGTCCGCAGCGCACAGAGAAAGGCAGGCACCCTGGGGAAGGCAGGCACCATGGACAGCACGGAAGCCGTTGCGTCTCCGAGGATCGTCCTGCCCCTGCGTGCCTGCCGCGCCTCAGAGTTTTTTCTGTTTTGCGGCCTGTCGTTTCGCAAAAAAACGCGGTTTTCCGCTCACGTTTGGCTGGTCGGCGCGGTGCTGCCGCCTCGCGTTCAGTCTTTTTCTGATGGCAAAACGCTCTCAGCGTTCGGTCAGGACCTGATAGCAGTGCGGGCGGCGATCCCGGAACAGGCCCCAGCTGAGGCGTTTTTCGGCAAGTTCCGCCAGGTCGAAGGTGCAGGTCAGCACGGTTTCCTCCTCGCGGCCGGCCGTGCGGACAAGATCGCCTGTTTCGTCGGTGATGAACGACGAGCCGTAGAACGCCAGCGCCGAGCGCTGGCCGCCGTTGGCGGTGCAGGGTTCGACCTCCTCAAGGCCGACGCGGTTGGCTGCGGCCACGGGCATGATGTTGGCCGCGGCGTGCCCCTGCATGACACGCCGCCAGTGAGGCATGCTGTCGCAGTGCAGGATGGGCTCGCTGCCGATGGCCGTGGGATAGAGAAGCATTTCCGCGCCGTTCAGGGCCAGGGCCCGGGCTGTTTCAGGGAACCACTGGTCCCAGCAGATGCCGACGCCCACGCGGCCGAAAGCGGTCTGCCAGACGCAGAAGCCCGTGTCGCCGGGGGTGAAGTAAAATTTTTCCTGATAGTAGTGATCGTCAGGGATATGGGTCTTGCGGTAGACGCCAAGCAGGCGGCCGCCGGCGTCAAGCATGGCAACGGAGTTGAACAGGCGGTTGCCGTCGCGCTCGTAGAAGCTGACCGGCAGCACGACGCCAAGTTCACGGGCCAGGGGGGCAAGCCGTTGCACGGCAGGGTTGTCGGCCACCGGCGTGGCATAGGCGTAATATTCGTAACGGCGCTCCTGACAGAAGTAGGGGCGCTCGAACAGCTCGGGCAGCAGGATGACCTGCGCGCCGTCTCTGGCGGCCGCGCGCACGAGCCGTTCGGCCGTGTCGAGATTGACGGAAGGGTCAGCCGCGCAGCGCATCTGCACGGCGGCAAGGGTCACCTCAGGCATGGGCGCCTCCGGAAGGGATCTGCTGGGTAATGCAGTGGATGTTGCCGCCGCCCACAAGGATGTCGCGCGCGGCAACGGGCACGACGTGCCGGCCGGGGAACAGCCGGCCCAGCAGGCTGACGGCGGCGCGGTCGTTGGGATCGCCGAACTGGGGGACGATCACGGCCCTGTTGGCGATGTAGAAATTGACGTAGCTTGCGGCAAGCCGTTCACCGGCTTCGCGCCGGTCTTCGCCCTCCTCAAAGGCAAAGCCCTGCAGGTCGGCTTCGGTGACGCGCACAGGATTTGCGGGAATGGGCAGCTTGTGCACGATAAAGCGGCGCCCCCGCGCGTCGGTCGCGTGCTCGAGCGTCTCCAGGCAGGCGGCGGAGCAGGCATGCTGGGGGTCAGACCGGTCGTCGGTCCAGGCCAGCACGATTTCGCCAGGGCGGACAAAGGCGCAGACGTTGTCCACATGTTCGTTGGTCTCGTCACCGTCGATACCGCGCGGCAGCCAGATGATCTTGCGTACGCCAAGATAGTCGCGAAGGCGCGCCTCAATGCCTGCACGATCGAGATCCGGATTGCGTCCGGGGCTGAGCAGGCAGGGTTCGGTGACCAGCAGTGTGCCTTCGCCGTCGGTGTGGATGGAGCCGCCTTCCAGCACGAACGGACTGGCGTCATAGGCGTCCACGCCCAGAATATCGCAGAAGGCCAGGGCCACGGCGTCATCCCGGTCCCAGTGGGCGTAAAGGCCGTCGTATGCACCGCCCCAGGCGTTGAACTGCCAGTTGACGCCGCGCAGGCAGCCACGATCGTTGACCACAAAGGTGGGGCCCACGTCGCGGGCCCAGGCATCGTCGGTGGCCATGGGCAGCACGCGCACCTGAGCGGGCAGCATGGCGCGGGCGCTGGCCAGGCCGGTGTCGCTGGCCAGCATCCAGACCGTTTCGCTCTCCGCGATGGCCCTGGCCACGGCCGCAAAGGCCCGGCGCGCGGCGGCCGCACCTGCGGGCCAGGAGCCGGGGCGCTCCGGCCAGATCATAAGACAGCCCTGATGCGGCTCGAATTCGCCGGGCATGCGGAAACCGTCGGAACGCGGGGTGCTTGTGATAATCATGGATCCCTCTTTCAGGAGAGCCTGCATTTGAAATCGTTGTACCCGAAGGTGCGCACGAGACGGCATTGCCCGGCTTCGTCCATGGCGGCGATGGCGGGCAGGGGAATGCCGTTGAAGGTATTGTTCTTGACCATGGAATAGATGGCCATGTCTTCAAAGCAGAGCCTGTCGCCCACCCTGACCGGCGCGTCGAACGCATAGTCGCCGATTACGTCCCCGGCCAGACAGCTGCACGAGGAGAGCCGGTAGGTGTGCGCCTTTTCGCCGGGCAGGGCCGCGCCGCGCAGGGGCGGGCGATAGGGCATTTCCAAGACGTCGGGCATGTGGCAGGCGGCGGAGGTGTCCAGAATGAGGATGGAAACGCCGCCATTGGTCACAATGTCCATGACTTCGGTAATCAGATAGCCGGCGTTGAGAGCAATGGCCTCGCCAGGCTCCAGATAGACCTGCACGCCGTAGGTTTCCTGCACATGACGGATGCAGCGGTAGAGCAGCTCAAGGTTGTAGCCGGGCCTGGTGATGTGATGGCCGCCGCCCATGTTCAGCCATTTCATGCGCCTGAGCCACTGCCCGAAGCGCTCTTCCACGGCTTCAAGCGTCGTGGCCAGATCCTCGGCGCCCTGCTCGCACAGGGTGTGGAAGTGCAGGCCGTCCACACCGTCCAGCAGATCTTCCCTGAACTGATCGCGCACAATGCCCAGGCGGCTGCCCGGGGCGCAGGGATCGTAAATGGGCGTGCCGGGCTGAGTAGAGCATTCCGGATTGACCCGCAGGCCGATGCTGGCCCGGCCGCAGCGGTGGCGGAACTTCTCGAGCTGGGCGAACGAGTTGAAAATAATGTGATCGCACAGGACGGCAAGTTCGTCAAAGTCGCTGTCCTTGTAGGCAGGGGCAAACACATGGGTTTCGCCCCCCATTTCGGTGGCCCCCAGCCGGGCTTCATACAGGCCGCTGGCCGTGGTGCCTGCCAGATACTGCCGGATCAGCGGGTACTCGGCAAACATGGAGAAGGCTTTCTGGGCCAGCAGAATGCGGCAGCCCGTGTCGTCCTGCACGTTCTTCAGGATGGCCAGATTGGCGCGCAGCCGTCCTTCGTCCACGACGTAGCAGGGGGTGGGGAGCTCATCAAAGGTCATGGCGCTTCCTTTCATGATTGAGGCTTCAGGCCAAAACAGCCTTGTAACGCTTGAAGAGCAGGGCCGGAAGACGGGTGCAGGCTGGCCGGCCGGCACAGAACCGGCTCCTGCCGCAGCCGTTGTTGCCGCAGGCCCGGATTTGTGCACGCGGCGCGCCGGGGCAGGGAGGCATGGCCGTGACGTTCATGCCTTTCAGCCGTGCAGCCTCCGCCAGCGCCCGCCAAAAGCGTCTTGCCGCTGAAAAAGGCAGAACGCGGGGTGTCCAGCGCCGCCCGGCCAGAACTGTACGGAAAAGCCGCATTCCTTCCGCGAAACGACAGACCGTCCGGCTTGACACGTTCCGCGTTGCAAACTGAATGGGCTCAAGACCGCAGGCCCCGGGCGGCGTTCCCCGGAAAGGGGCGTTGCGCGCGGTTTTTCCCGGGGCCGGGTGCGGTGTTCAGCACGGCTGTGCGGCCGGTCAGTCGACCATGATCGGGTTTTCTTCCACAACCCAGGGCAGGCCCCAGCGGCTGAGGGCGTTCATGAAGGGATCGGGATCGAACTCTTCCACATTGAACACACCGGGCTTTCTCCAGCGGCCGTCGACCACAAGCATGGCGCCGATCATGGCCGGCACGCCCGTGGTGTACGAAATGGCCTGGCTGCCCACTTCACGGAAGCAGGCCTGATGGTCGCAGACGTTGTAGATGTAGATGGATTCCTTCTTGCCGTCCTTGACGCCGGTGAAGATGCAGCCGATGTTGGTCTTGCCCACGGTGCGCGGGCCCAGCGTGGCCGGGTCGGGCAGAAGCGCCTTGAGGAACTGGATGGGCACAATCTGCTGGCCCTGGAACTCGATGGGCGTGGTGGAGAGCATGCCGACGTCTTCCAGGCACTTCATGTGGGTCAGGTAGCTCTGGCCGAAGGTCATGAAGAAGCGGATCCGCCGGACGCCGGGCACGTTTTTGGCCAGGGACTCGATTTCCTCGTGGTGCAGCAGGTACATGTCCTTGAGACCGACCTGGGGGAAGTCATACTGGCGCTTGATGGACATGGCCGGAACTTCGATCCACTTGCCGTCTTCCCAGTAGGAGCCGGGGGCAGACACTTCGCGCAGGTTGATTTCGGGGTTGAAGTTGGTGGCAAAGGGATAGCCGTGGTCGCCGCCGTTGCAGTCCAGGATGTCGATGGTGTGGATCTCATCGAAATAGTGCTTGAGGGCGTAAGCGGTGAACACGCCGGTAACGCCGGGGTCAAAGCCGCTGCCGAGCAGGGCGGTCAGACCGGCTTTTTCAAACTTTTTCTTGTAGGCCCACTGCCAGGAATAGTCGAAGTAGGCGGAGAAGCCCTCTTCCTTGCAGCGGCGTTCGTATACGGCGCGCCAGACAGGGTCATCGGTGTTTTCGGCCTCGTAGTTGGCCGTGTCGATATAGTGCACGCCGGCGGCAAGGCAGGCGTCCATGATGGTCAGATCCTGGTAGGGCAGCGCCAGGTTGAGCACGGCATCAGGCTTGTAGGCCTGGATGAGCGCCACCAGGGCGGGCACGTCTTCCGCATCGATCTGCGCGGTGGTGATATTGGTTTTGGTCCTGCCTTCAAGCTCGGCCTTGAGCGCGTCGCATTTGGACACGGTGCGGCTGGCGATGCAGATGTCGGTAAAAATGTCGCTGTTCTGGCAGCACTTGTGGATGGCCACGGAAGCCACGCCGCCACAGCCGATGATAAGAAGCCTGGACATGGGCAATACCTCCTGACGTATTGTCGTCCGCTAAACGATCGAAGGGTTTTTAACGGGCCTTGTCGACGGAGCTTTCCGCCGTTTCCAGCAGATCCTGCACATAGCGGGGCAGCATGAACGCCCCCAGGTGCAGGTGGGTGGTGTAGTACCACGTCTTGATGTTGCGGGCCTTCCAGCGCTTGGGGTCGAAGTCCTTGATGGGATGATACTTCTTTGACGCGAAGCCGAACATCCAGTAGCCGGAGGGACAGGTGGGAATGTGCGCCTGATACACCCGGCTGATGGGAAAGCTCTGGTAGACCTTGCGGTGCATGGCGCGGAAGGCTGTTTCATCTTCGTCAAAGAACGGGCTTCCGTGCTGGTAGACCATAAGCCCGTCATCCTTGAGCGCCCGGTAGCAGCTGCCGTAGAATTCCTTGGTAAACAACCCCTCGGTGTGGCCGAAGGGATCGGTCGAATCGTTGATGATGATGTCGTACTCGGCCTGCCTGCCGCGCAGAAAACGCAGACCATCGCGGTGGATGATCTTGATGCGCGGATCCTCAAAGGCCTTTGCGGCGTCGGGAAAGAACTCGCGGCAGGCTTTGACGACCATTTCATCAGGCTCCACCACGTCGATTTCCTCAATTTCCGGATAATTCGTGTATTCGCGCGCCACACCGCCGTCGCCGCCGCCGATGATGAGCACCCGGCGCACGTCCGGATGCACCGACATGGGCACATGCGTGACCATCTCATTGTAGATGAACTCGTCGGAGTCCGAAAAGATGATGTCCCCGTCCAGCGCCAGCAGCCGGCCGTATTCGGGCGACTCGAAGATCTCGATGCGCTGGTATTCGCTGTCGGCGGCAAAGAGCTGTCTGGTGACCCGCAGGCTCATCTGCCCGTTGGCCGTATGAATCCACATGTCCATCTGACGCTTACTCCTTGATGACCTGAATGCGGTCAATAAGCGGATCGGCCGCGCCCTGGAGCGAACAGCCCTTTTCCTTCGCGAACAGAATATGATCCACAATGGTCTGCGTCACCCGTTCGCCGGGGGCCAGAATGGGAATGCCTGGCGGGTAGCACATGACAAATTCCCCGGTAACCCGCCCCACAGCCTCCTGCAGGGGCAGCGTCTCCTTGTCGGCATAGAACGGCTTCTGCGGAGAATAGACCACTTCCGGCTGCACAAAGTCGCTGTAATACTGCCCCGACGGCTCCTTGCCGTACAGACGCTTGATGTCCTCAAGCGCGCCCACCAGACGCTCGATGTCCTGCAGGCGGTCGCCGATGGAAATGTAGGCCAGGATGTTGCCGATGTCGCCGAACTCGATCTGGATGTCGTATTCGTCGCGCAGCAGATCGTAGACTTCAATGCCCGTCAGCCCGATGCCCAGGGTGTGCACGGAAAGCTTGGTCACGTCAAAGTCACAGACCGTCACCCCGTCGATGAGCTCGCGGCCATAGGCGTAGTACCCGCCAATGCCGTTGATTTCACTGCGGGCGTACTCGGCCATCTTGACGACCTTGGCAAACGATTCCCTGCCGCGCAGCGCCTGGTTGCGCCGCGAAATGTCCAGACTCGAAAGCAGAAGGTACGAGGCGCTGGTCGTCTGCGTCAGATTGATGATCGTGCGCACATGACCGGCATCCATGTTGGGACCGATGAGCAGAATGGAACTCTGGGTCAGGCTCCCGCCCGACTTGTGCATGGACACGGCCGACATGTCCGCCCCTACCGACATGGCCGACACCGGCAGCCCCTCCCCGAAATACAGATGGGTGCCGTGCGCCTCGTCAACCAGCAGCTTCATGCCGTGAGCGTGAGTCAGCTCGGCAATGGCCGGCATGTCGGAACAGATCCCGTAGTAGGTGGGATTGTTGACAAACACCGCCACCGCGTCGGGATTGGCCTTGACGGCCTCTTCAACGGCCGAGAGTTCCATGCCCAGTGCCACGCCGATTTTGGGATGGATGGCCGGGCTGACATAGACCGGAATCCCCCCGCACAGGATCAGTGCGTTGATGACGCTCTTGTGCACATTGCGCGGCAGGATGATCTTGTCGCCGGCCTTGCAGACCGACAGGATCATGCTCTGCACCGAACTCGTCGTGCCGTTGACCATGAAATAGGCGTGATGCGCGCCAAAGGCCTCGGCCGTCAGCTCCTCGGCTTCCCGGATGACCGACACGGGATTGCTGAGATTGTCCAGCGGCTTCATGGAATTGACGTCCAGCGCCACACACTTTTCACCAAGCAGCTTTGCCAGTTCCGGATTGCCCCGGCCGCGCTTGTGGCCGGGAACGTCGAAGGGCACAACCCTGCGCCGGCGGAACGCCTCCAGAGCCTCATAGATGGGGGCTGATTTCTGATGTTCCAGATCCATGTCGCAACTCCCTACGATACCTGGCAAAAAGGATGAAATAAGGGCGCAAAAAGGCAGATGACCAAGTCATCTGCCGCGGGCGTTGCCAAAAAACGGGCGCTGCCGAGGCGCTTGAGGACAAGCGGACGGTCAGGCCGGAAAGAAGTCATGCAGGTGATATTCAACGCGTGCAAAAATCCATCTTGTTGCTGGTTGCAGCACAAGGGCGCAGCATGCGGCGCCTTCCACAAAGCCTGCTGCCAGAACACCACCGGCTGACAGTCAGCCGGCCTTCCCTGACGGGGAACGCCGGGAGCAGCCAGTCCCGGCTGGGTCAAAGGCAACCGCCTTTTGTTTACGGGGTAATGTATGGAGATGTCAAGAAAAAATTGCAAAAAGAACGTTTTTTAACATCCATTTAACCTGTCTCATACATGATTTTTTCCACTCTATGAAACCATTTATGCTGTATGTATAATTGTACTCTTCAATTGCAGTACATGTCCTTTTTACTCATATATTGAAAAAAATATTGCCTAAATTGAAAGTTATAAAAAATCATAAACAATTTGATTACCTATTAACAGTCTCATTCTATGGTTATACATGCATGAAATATCAGTTTGTCATACCGCTGTGACAGCGCGACAGTGCCACGCTCCATGCGGCAGCGTGTCGCTTGCAGCGCCATCCGTCCGAAAGACGTGTGCTTTTTTTCATTATACGGCAGTCCGGCACCGTCCAGGCCGGTTTCCGGCCGGGGGGCACAGGCTGCAAGAAAGGGGGCCGCCTGCCCGGACAGGTTGCTGCGGATTGCCCGAGGCCGGGCCGTGCGGCAGTGCCGCCGGCTAACAGAGGCTCTTCACCAGGCCTGCGGACGCGACAAGCAGCAGAAGCAGCAGCACCAGCCGCTTGAAGCGCGCTTCCTCGATGCTCCGGAACACGCGGCTGCCCAGCGCCACCCCCAGCCCCAGCGGGATCAGCATGCTGGCGGCAAGCAGAAAGGAGGGCAGCGAAAACAATCCCTGCTGCCAGCAGATCAGCGAGGCCCAGGTGTCTGTAAGCAGAAAATAGGCGATCAGCGAAGCCCGGCCCACGGCCGCGCCTGCCGGGCTGGACAGGAAAAACAGGATGACCGGCGGGCCCCCGTTGGCCGACGCACCGTTGATCACGCCGCCAAGCATGCCTATTCCGGCAGTGCCGCAGCGGCCCGGGGTGTGGCGCAGCGACGCGCCGCGCAGCATCATGAGCGCCAGGATGACAACCGTGCCGTTGATCAGCGCGCACATGGGGCCGGGCGCCATAAAGCGCAGCAGCCAGACGCCCAGAGGCGTGCCGAGCAGCATGCCGGCACTCAGCCAGCCGAGCGACCGCCAGTCCACCTGCCGGTAGATGAACGGCAGATGCCCGATGCTGGCCGCAATTTCCCACAGCAGGATGACAGGCACAATCCAGGCCGGCTCAAACACGAACATCAGCAGCACGGCCGTAATCAATGAAAAGCCGAATCCGGCGATCCCGCGCACGATGCCTGCGCCGAACACCGACGCCGTAATCCATGCCCATTGCCAGAGCGTCAGAGAAAGCATGCTGCCTCCGTCGGATCCGCCGGGGGAGCGGTTCAGAAGCGCGTTGTCCCGGCCTGCTCTGACACACCGGATGCCTGCGCCACGCCGCCTTTTCCTGTTACAGGTTTTGGGAAGGAGGATGGGGGTCCGGGGGAAGGGGGAGAACCCTTTTGCCGAAAAGGGTTTCCCCCTTCCCCCGGCACACCGTTTTCCCGCTCCTTGTAAAGCACAACCCGCACCGGCGCAAGGACGCGGCGGCGCAGGCTTCTTCTTTCTTTGCCAGGCGTCGCGCCGGACTTTCTGACGCCGCCCCGGCTTGCGGCACGTTTTCCGGTGGCCGGCGCGGCAGGGAAGCGCGTCCGCGGCAGCGGGCTGAATCCGGAAGGACTGCCGCCGTATCATGGGGAGGCGGCAGGGCCGAGTTTCAGCTAATCTGGAAGGATGAACAGGCGTTTTCTCCTTCTGTTTCTTCTGCTCCTGTGGCTGCCTGTGCTGGCCTTTGGCGCGGGGAACACGGCCAACGACTCGTACCGCAGCGCCAGGCGGATGCTGGAACAGGAGGTCTATTACGACCACCGTGTGACCGTATACTGCGGCTATGCCTTTGATGAGCACCGCCGTGTCTGCCTGCCGGAAGGATTTGTGGCCCCCGCGCATCAGGGGCGCGCCGCCCGCGTGGAGTGGGAGCACGCCGTGCCGGCAGCGCAGTTTGGCCGGGCGTTCCGTCAGTGGCGCGACGGTGATCCGGTGTGTGTGGACAGGCGCGGCAAGGCGTTCAGGGGCCGCCGGTGTGCAGAAAAGGCAAGCCGGGAATACCGGCTCATGCAGGCCGACATGTACAATCTGTTCCCGGCGATCGGTGCAGTGAACGCCGTGCGCAGCGACAGCCGGTATGCGGAACTGCCCGGCGTGCCGTCAGCCTTCGGCCTCTGCGAGGCCAGGACGCTCGGCAACCGTTTTGAACCGCCTGCAAGGGCCCGGGGCATACTGGCGCGCGCAGCCCTCTATATGGATGAGGAGTACCCGGCCTGCCGCCTGGACAGCCGCCAGAAGGCGCTTTTCCTGAACTGGAGCCGGCAGTATCCCGTCGATGCCTGGGAGTGCACCAGGACGCGCCGGATCGAGGCGCTGCAGGGCAACGAAAACCGTATCGTCAAGGAACTGTGCGCCGCGGCCGGCCTGTGGTGAGAGGGGAGAACAGTTTCTAAAATATTTGTGGTGATACAATTGAAATAATATATAATATATTAAAATAATTTTATATTGATGACATATCGATTGTAGTTAACATATTAAAAGAATTGAAGTATACAAGAAGTAGAACAGTAATTTTTATGTTTAGGATAAGTATAGTATTATCACTTGATAAGTGTTGCATCAAAATATGGATTTCATATAATACGTTAGAATAATTTTTGAAAAGATGAGTAAGAATTTGCCACAAATGTAATATGTTGCCAATAAGGAATTGCCATAAATTAATATACTATTCAAAGAAAATAAAATGATTGATTGTATATAATCTGTGTGAGGAGACAAAATGGAAAATAGTTTTTGGGGAAATTTAGAAAATTCATTGCTATATTTGGGTAAGTTATCAGCGCTTATTTCTTTGTTCGTTGCGATAGTAGGATTTTCTTATTTGCTTGTTTTAATTACTCTTTTTAATGGTGAATATACTTTATTTCCTGTTTTTCCTCAAGATGTTTTTATTGCAGCAAAACGTCCATGCATTCTTATTCTTATTTATTTCATATGGTACTTTATAAAGAATAGAATTTTAGGAGATAGAATATATTACTATGGTATAACAAAAAAAATTCTGCGTCATTTAAATAAAATTTTTTGTTGCATATATGGTACAATCTTTTTGATATTCTTTGTTATATTTTTGGGGTGTACTAAATTTAATCATATAATTTATATTCTAATTTCATTTATAATTTTTTTATGCATTCCATTTGTATTAGTAATTACAAAAAAATTTATCCTTTGAAACTTATCGAACTAACCATATTTATAGTTATAGCGATAAGTTGTCATGATGCCATGGCATTAATAAATAACAAAACTTTATATACAATTATGACAAACAGTGGAATAATTAGTGGAAAGATACTTTTATATTTAAGTGATGGAATGTTTATTTTATCGAAAAATGGCATTCTTTACATAAAGGGTAATACCATTTTAGCAATACAGAGCAATAGAGAATTAGCATTAAAATATTAATAGTTAGGTTCGTATATCAAGGAAAACGTGTGTAAAATATGCAGAAAGCCTACCAGGATATGCTGACAGCCCCTCTTTTTTATGAAGGGAATGTGGATATCCCACATAGTACTATTGTAGGGCTATGTGGGATTGGGATATGTCACACCGTGAAAAGCCGAGCTATGAAAAAAAGCCCCACAAGGTGTTAGATACCTTATGGGGCTTTCTGAAAGCATTTTCTGGCGGAGGGGGAGGGATTTGAACCCCCGGATGCCTTCCGACATCAACGGTTTTCAAGACCGTCGCATTAAGCCACTCTGCCACCCCTCCGGTTCGCTAAGTGCAGGTCAGGTTACGGCCAAACGGCTGCCACTGTCAAGACGCGGCGTGCTGTCAGGCGCAATCCGTGCCGGTGGACTGACAGAGGGGGGAGCCGGTTCTCTGCGGAGGATGCCAACAATGTTTGCACAGGGCGCGGGCCGTGTGGGCCTGCCTGCCCCTTTTCGCGCCAGGCCGTTTTTGCCGGGCAGCCTTTGCCTGTTTGAGGAGGCGGGGAAGCCTGGCTGGACTGCCTGCCTTTGGGAACGGGCCGCTGCTCTGGCGGTCTGCCGGCTGACAGGCTGTGTTCTGTCAGGGCAGACCGTTCTTTTGGGGCGTTTGCGGGACTGACGGTTTCGTGTGAGGGCCGGAGGTGTGCCGCTACGGCCGGTTGAGAGCGGGCAGGCGGCGGCGTGGATGATGCCGTCGGGCCGGGCTGCTGGCATGCGTTTTGCTGCTACATATATCTGGTAAGGTGGCGCGGCCTGTGCGCGTCGTGCAGGCGGAAGCAGGGAGCGGCGCGGGGCGGACGGTCTGCCCCGGCATGATTGTCTAACAGGCGCTCTTGACGTACTCTGCCACCTTGAAGGGCAGCGCCGTGGTCGGATCGGGCGCGTTGCCAGGTGCGGCGTCAGACGGGCATACCGGCTGCTGTAGAAGTCCCGCGGGCGTCGCTCCGGGTTGCGGCCGCGTCTGGCAGGCGGCTTCCTGGCAGCAAGAGGCAATAAGGATCGCATATGGGCACAGATCTTTCTCATATCGGCAATGTCATTTCCACTCCGGCGCATGTGGCCGGGACGCCACAACAGGAACAGCCTTCCGCGCCCCTTGCGGGAGAGGTGTTGCATGACGCGCCGCCGCCGCTGGAGCGGTCGCTTGATACAGCCAGGGAAATGGCCACGGTGCCGGAACGGGACATGCCCGAGGCAGCGCTTGCCCGGCGCAATGAGGAAACGGTTGAAACCCTTGCGGGGCGTGATCTTGCAGCCTCCGTGGCGCGTGACGATGGCGAGGAGGCCCGCCGGGCCGCTGCCAGGCTGGAAGGCCGCGCAGCTACGCCGCAGCTGAACGGCCTGCTGGAGCAGGCCAGGCTGTGTGGCAAGACGTGCGATTCCGAAACAGGTATGGACGAGTCTGACGGGCGCACCACCGATGGAGTGTCCAAACGGCCTGCTCCGGAGCAGGCGCCCGACACACCGCAGACGGTAGACGCCGGAACCATCATCAATACCGTTGTCTCTGAAGCCGTAACCGGTGTTGCCACAGAAGGCTCCACCCCTCCTGAAGTCCCTCTGGCGGAATCCACTGGCCAGGATACGCCTGCGCCGGACGCACCTGCTTCCAGCGCGAAGGCCAGGGAAAGTGTGCCTGTTGACGGTCCTCAGGATGAGGCTGTTGTGGACGAGTCCGCCGACATCCCGCTTGCGGATCGCATCCGTGAGCTTGACGTGCCGGAAGAGCTGTTCGTCATTCTGCGCGACTTCAAGCCGGGTCCGCTTGGCGATCAGCACATGACGATCGAGCAGCTGCGCGCCCACGAAGCCAGACTGGCCGAATTGCTTGAGGCGGCGCCCGTCGGGGAGGAGGATACGGAGTCGTACGACGCCATCCTCAAGGCCAGGCTCATGGAAACCCGGATTCAGCTGTCCAACGCCATCGAGAGCCGTACACATCTTGAGGCCCGGATTGCCGATCTTGACCGGCTGCTTCATGACGGGACGGCCGGCAGGACCCGGAGCCTGGATGCCCTGGCGGATCTGACGCTGGCCTGGCGCAACGGCCGGCAGCAGACGCAGGCTATGGAGCGGATGGCCGCGGGCGATCCGCAGGTGCTGCAAAATGCTGCCGAAGGACTGAGTCTGGGCATCGGAGTGGTGGGCGAGGATCTCGAGGTGCTTGAGCGCACCCTGGTCGAGACTGCGGCCACGCTGCTCGGACGGTTCCAGTCCCCGGAACATCCGCTGGCGCACGACACTCTGCGCGATCTGGCCCGCCTGTCCCTGCATGCCGGGCAGCGTCCCGAGGTCGTGCTCGACATGGTGCAGCAGGGGATGACCTGGGTGACTTCGACCGGGCACCGTGACACGCTGGTGCGGATTCTTGCGGCCGGCGCGGCCGGCACAGGCACGGCGGAAGGGTTGTCCGACGCGGCAAAGCGGAGCGAGACGCTGCGTTATGTGGACATGGTCTTCCAGGGGGCTTATCCGGAATACGCCGACACGGCACTGGAGCTGAAGAAGCTGCTTCTGCCCGGGTATGAGCAGGAGGTGGATCTGCAGCATCAGTGCACGGTGGCCAGCCGTCATCTGCTGAGCCTGCTCATTGACGGTGAGGGGGCGTCGGGCAAAAGCCGGACGGCCGCACTGGATCGGGCGTATCATGGCATGGCTACCGCCTCCGCGCGTTCCTTCCTGCTTACGCCGGATCTTGTGGGACAGCTGCTCAAGAAGGTGGAGATCCCGGATTTCAACTATCACCTTGCGCATGTGGCGCTGCTGCAGAAGCGCGCGATCGACGCCGGCCTGTTTGCGCTGAGCGCGGAGGAACGCCGGATTCCGTCCGATGTGGGCGAGTGGTGCCGGACGCTGGGCCTGGGCGAACGCGTTGCGGAGTATGCCAGAAGGCTCCAGCTGGATCGTGGTGACGCCAGGATTGACGCGCGCTGCCAGCGCGAGCTGCAGCGGGCCTGCGATCATTTTGTGCGGGGGTTCAGGGGGCAGACCGAACTTTCCAGGGCAGGGCGCCTTGTACTGAAAAACGCCAGGCTGACCGGCACGGCGGGTGCTGCACGCCGCGAGCACAGTCTGTATGAAAGTTCCCCCGAATACCTGGCACGTGTTGCCCTCGATCGGCACATCGTCAACCTGACAGGCCTGATCCGGCCTGAGGAGCGCTTCAGTCAGGACAGCGCCATGGCCCTGGACGGGGCCGCTGTGGACGCGGCCATGGCCAGGCGGGCGGACGCGTTGTACAAGAGCCTGCTTGGCGGCGAATCCCCTGATGACGCCCGGCGGATGGTGGAGGGCAGGGCACGCCTGCAACGGGAGTTCATAAGTGATCTGCAACGGTTTGAAGCCCATGCGGGCACCATGCGCACGCTTGCGTACAGCACTGGAGAGGCTGTCCGCCTGCGTGCGCAGGCGGACAAGGATGCCAGGCAGCTCAAGGCCATGAAGCAGGACAGGGCGCTGATCCAGGCCACCTGGCCGCACCGGCGCGCCGGCCGGATGGCGGTGTGCGCGACCGTGCTGGCCATCGAGTCGGCATACAAGGATCTTTCGGCCCTGCCGCAGAGCGCCTCCGAGGCTGACCGGGCGGCTCTTCAGCGCAAGCTTGACGGACTGCTGGAAAAGCTGCACGGCGTCAGCCCGCTGACCCTGGGGCACAGTTTCCGCCGCCGCAATGACACACCGGATCTGGAAACCGTCCTGCAGCGCATGCTGCCGCGTGCCCGGGCACTGCAGTTTTTCGAGGGACGGATTTATGTCAACGGTCTGCCCAGCACGCAGGCCCGCGAGACGTTGCGCCACATCAGCCAGGCCCGTTCGGCAATCAGCCGGCTGCAGAAGGGCATTGACCGGAGCATGGGGGTGCTGAGTAGGCAGATCGGCAAGGACAACGTCCGCCAGATCCAGCAGATGATTGTGGCCGGTCTGTATAAAGTGTTTGTAGAATCCCAGCAGCCGGTCAGCGCGTTCAGCCTCAACGATCCGGAAACCCGGCGCGCGGTGAATGATCAGCTCAGGACCTGGGGGCTGCCTGTGGAGGCCGGCCTGACAAGGCAGTTCATCGAGCTTACATTGGCTTCGGTCACCAGTGGCGACGGCACACTGGATGAGCGCATTCTGCGCCGCGAGGCTGAGCGGACGACGCTCGACTTTGCCGGGAAGGAAAACGTCCGGGCCATGCAGCAGGCCCTGCGTGACGAAGGCCGCGGCCGCCTGGATGCCTGGCGGCAGACCCGTGACTTTGTCAACAACACGCTTCTGCCTGACGAACGCCGCCGGGCCGAGGGCGTGCGCATGCTCATGCGCAGCGCCTCGCTTCCAGGCAGCGGGTTTGTCTATGACAGGACGCGGGGCATG
>CALUZP010000136.1 GCA_944325325.1 uncultured Desulfovibrionaceae bacterium | reverse complement strand
ACAGTTCTGCGTCAGGTGCTGCATCAGGCGGTTGTGCGGGTAGGCAGCCATCAGCCGTTCGGCTTCGCGGCGGATTTTGTGCTGGGCAATGCCTTTGAAGACCTGTCTGGGGTCGCTGTCCACCCGGCGGGCGCAGACGTAGAAGCGGTTGTTGGCAAAGCCCACGGCGCCGTAGGCGAACAGGGGGAGCCGCGGGGCGTCGGGATCGGTCACATAGACGGGATGGGCTGTCAGGGTGTGGCCGGGAGCGGCAAAGGCGGCCACGGCCAGTTCCTCGAGCTGTTCGGCTTCGCCCGTTTCGGGGTCGAGGCCCACGGCGTGGCGTCCCGGCAGGAGGAAAAACTCGCTTTCGTCAGGCAGAGGCATCAGTTCGTCAGGCCGGGGCAGGGCCCATTCCTCGCCCCTGCGGCAGAGCAGCAGCAGGTCGGGGTGGTCGTAGATGTTGCCTTTGTCGTCGGCGTACACCAGATGGGGATGGATGGTTGATGAGGCCATGGAAGGCTCCTTATGCGGCAGGGCGGGGGTCCGCCGGGTTGTCTGAGGGGGCGGCGGGGTCCATGGAGGCGAAGGGCGGGCATTGCGGCAGTTCCACAATCATGACCGTCCCGTCCATGGAGGAGGCGACGCGGATGGTTCCGCGGTGATCCGCCACAATGGATTTGACGATGGCCAGGCCAAGCCCTGTACCGCCCTTCTTGCGCGAGAAATAGGGTTCGAACAGGTGGGCATGTTCTTCGGGGGTCAGTCCCGGGCCGCTGTCTGCGATCTGGATGCGGACAGCCTTGCGTGAGGGGTCGTAGCGCACGGACAGGCGGACTTCCTTCGGCCTGCCGGCGGCGGCTGCGGGATCCATGCCGTCGATGGCTTCGGCGGCGTTGGTCATCAGGTTGAGCAGGGCTCTGTGCAGGGCTTCCTTGTCCATGAGCAGGGGAGGCAGGTTCGAATCAAGGCTGGCAGACCAGGTGATGTGGCTGTGGCTGGTGCGGAAGAGAGTCACCAGCTCGTCGATGATGGGTTCCAGATGTCCTGGTCTGAGGGTGATTTCCGGCAGTTTGGCAAAGGCGGAAAACTCCTGCACCATTTCCTGCAGCCGTTCGGTCTGCTTGACGATGAGTTCCGTGCACTGGGTGAAGGCGGGATCGTGCACGTCCGGGCCGAACTTGCGGGCGAGGCGCTGGGCAGAGAGCTTGATGGGCGTGAGGGGATTTTTGATTTCGTGGGCGATGCGCCGGGCCACTTCCCGCCAGGCTGCCATGCGCTGCATCTTTTCAAGCTCGGTGATGTCCTCGATGACGACGATGTAGCTTTGGATGCCGTCCTTGCCGCTGAGGGCCACAGCGTTGATGACAAGCTTCCAGATACGCCCGGCCATGACAAAATCCACCTGACGCTGCCAGTGGTGTTCGGGGTTGTTTTTCAGGACGCGCAGCATGTCGTTGAAGGCGGGCACATAGTCGGCCGGCAGGAAGTCGGCCGGCGTGCGGTCGTAGAGCGCCGCAAGGCTTGTCCGGAAGGCCGCGCAGGCAGCCTTGTTGATGGTCAGCACGCGGCCTGCGGCGTTGAGGGTGACGACGCCGGTGGTGATGTTGTCGAGCACGGCCTCGATGTAGCGCCGCCGGTCGTCCATGGTGGCGTTCTGGCGGGCCAGCAGGGCGTTGGCCCGGGTCAGGCTTTCGCGGTTGTCGCTCAGTTCCTCGGCCAGCATGTTGAACGATTCCACCAGCTGGGCCAGTTCGTCGGTACCCTTGTCTTCGAGCCGGAAGTTGAGCTCTCCGCGGGCGATGCGGTTGGTGCCGTCGGCCAGGGCCAGAAGCGGCGCGGTGATTTCCTTGGACAGGCGGAATCCGTACCAGATGGAGCCGAACAGCGTGAGCATGGCCAGCACACCCAGGATGAGCTGCAGCGACACCTTGAGCGGCTTTTTGAACTGCTTGAGCCGCGCGTACTCCTCAAACCCCCGCGAAATGCCGTTGAGCTTGGCCATCAGGCCCTGTCCGATGCTGTCGGCGGCGATGAGGAAGCCGTCCCTGCCCTGATTGATGGCGGTCAGGCCGATGACATAATCGCCCCGGCGGTCTGTCCACAGCAGCGAGTTGAATCCCTGTTCGGCCGCGTGCTGCCAGTTGAGGCGCGCCCGCACGGCGTCCCACACGGGCATGAAGGCGTTGGGCCCGAAGCGGAACAGCACGTTCCCCTGCGCGTCAGCCAGCGCCACCATGCTGAAGTTGGAGTTTTTCTGCGTGTCCTTGAGCAGGGCCTGCACGCCGGCGCCGCGCCATGACAGGCCCTGCCTGCGCGCGTCGGCAATCAGGATTTCCGAGCGCTGGTGCAGCCGGTCTGCGGCGTTGGCATAGAAGCTGTGCCCCACATCCAGGGCGGCCTGCAGGGCGTTTTCGGTCTGCGACGTGAACCAGTAGTCCACGCTCGTGCCGATGACGCGGTTGGCCGCCAGGAACAGAAGCAGTGTGGGGATCAGCGTGAGCATGACGAAAATCAGCACCATCCGTGATCGGATGCGTGCGCCGAACACCTTGCGCCGCCGTTCGATGATCAGCTTGACCACGTTGCGCGCCACAAGGAACAGGATCACCAGCATCAGCAGCGAGTTGATGTTGAACAGAACGATGAACAGCCAGGAGTCCAGTTCGTAGAAGGACAGCTGAAGCCATGTGCAGATGACGACAAACACGGCCAGCCCGATGGCCATGCGGATTTCGATCCGCCGCTTGCGCCGTTCCTTCTTCTCGGCGTCGCTGAGCTGGAAGAGCTGTTCCTCGGGCATGGGTGCCGCCTCCCGTCACGCTGCCGGGCAACGTGCTGTTTGGAGATGAGAGAAAAAAAGGTTGTCAGGCTGTCCGGAAAAAACCGTGAGCCGGTCTGCCTCCGGCGCATCCGGGCCAGAGGCGGAACCTTCTGCAGGCGGCTCTGCCGCCATCCGTGTGGCAGGCTGCCTGTGTGGCCGGCCGGAGCGGGCCACGCGGCGGATCGTTCGCCGGTCCCTGTGCGTTTCGGCGGCCCCGGGCCTCCCGGTGCCTCTGCCGTCTGGCCTGGGCTGAACGGCAGCTTGCCGCAATCTGTGTCCGTCCGGAGCCGGACGCCGGGCCGCCTGCCGGTGTCTGTTTGTCCGTCGCGGGATCGTCCTGCCTCCGGCATCGGGGAGCCGGTCCAGACGGCCTGCCGCGGCAGCCGCCGTCCGTTTGCCGGGCCGTCCCGGCTGTGGCGCATCCGTTCCTGCCGGGGCCTCGTGCCGTGCGCTCCTCTAGATGTGGAAAGTCTGTGTGTACGTCAGCGGGCTGGCAACCTCCCACGACCAGAAAAACAGGGTTTTGGCCATCCAGGGCGGGATATCGGTCAGTTCCAGGGTCAGGTGCAGGCTGAGGCGGTACTCGCCGGGCTCCAGCGGCCCGGGCAGGGAGAGCTCAAGCGGGGTGTCCTTCCAGCCCTGTTCGAGGAGCGGCGTAAGGTAGCGCAGCTGGAACTTGTCGCTGCCGCTGGACATGACGAATTCGCGCGTCAGCGGGTCGTGGCGGAGCATGAACAGACGCGTTGTGCTGGCCACTTCGCTGTTGCGGAACGTGTTTACCCGTTCCAGGGAAAGCGTGCAGGTCAGGCCCATCTGCGCCCCGTCCTGCAGCTGCTGGCGGACAGGGGTGGGGTTTTCCAGAGCCAGGGACGAGCGCAGCCGCAGCAGGCGGCTTTCCAGCTCCATGGAGACGTCAGTCAGCGTCAGGCACGGGGTCTGCGCCGCAGAAGACGGCCCGGCCGCAAGACAAAGCCCCCCGGCCAGCAGGACCAGGAACAGCCCGAGCACAAGAGGCAGGGGCGGGCGGCAGAGGGGCGTTTGCCGGTTCAGCATGAACAGCCGCAGCCTCCGCCGTTGCAGGGGCCGCCCTGGGTGGGGGCCATGGGACGGACGGGGCCAATCTTGAACGGTGCCGCGCCGTGCTTGACGCTGGGGGCGCACAGCTGGCGCGCGGTATCCGTGCTGCCGCACTCGGGGCAGGGCGGGCAGCTGTCGCCGTCGGCAATCTCTTCAAACGGATGTCCGCAGGCCTTGCATACAAAATCATACATCGGCATGGCGCATACCTCGCTATTCTTCGCTGTAGGTGGCAGATTGTTCGGGTTTTTCAGAAACCGTGACGCTCACCAGGCTGACGCCGCCGGGCATGCAGGGCGCCAGACGCCGCCAGAGGTGCCGGGCCAGGTTTTCTGAAGAGGGATTGGTGGCATCGAACGGGGGCACCTCGTTCAGGC
>CALUZP010000135.1 GCA_944325325.1 uncultured Desulfovibrionaceae bacterium | reverse complement strand
GCATGGCGGAACTATGGCATCTTTCCGGGCACAGCCTTCCTCATTTTTTTCATCGGAACAGACCTCAGCCTGACGCCTGGACGATGCTGGCGCTCTTGTACATTGTGATTTGCACGCTGGGCATTCTGTATGCACCACAACCCCTGCTCAACGTTATCGGTAAAGAATTCGGCACGGACAAAACTACAACTGCGCTTGCGGTTACCTGCGGCATGTTTCCCCTGGCAGTGGCTCCGTTGCTGTATGGGCCGCTTGTCAGCATGCTGCCTGCCAGGATGCTGCTGCTTGTAACGACCATACTGCTTGCTGTGACAGGCGCCGGTCTGTATCTGACCGATTCTTTTACGCTGCTGCTGAGTCTGAGGGTGGTCCAGGGAATGCTTGTCCCGATCGTGATGACGGCGATCATGGCCCATATTTCCCGTCAGTGCCAGGGGACGGAGCTGCAGCGTGCGCTGGCTGTGTACATCGGCTGCACGGTGTTGGGCGGCTTCTTGGGGCGCGCCGGTTCCGGTGCGCTGTCGTCACTGACGGACTGGCGCACTGCACTTTTGATCATGGCGGCGCTGCCGCTGCTTGCGCTGCCTGCGCTGTTCAGGATGTCTGGAGAACGGGGAGCAGGCGGCCGCTGGCATCCATTCCGGGAATATGTGGCCGGACTGCGCGATCCGGGTGTGGGCAGCCTTGTGCTCGTCGAAGCCATGATGTTTTTTGTTTTTGGCGGAATCAGCAATTTCCTGCCGTTCCGCATGGCTGATCTGGGGCAGGGAGATGTTGAGTTTGTATTGGGGCTTATGTACACAGGGTATCTGCTCGGTGTGTTCGTGGCCTTCAACTCCCGCCGTCTCACCACGCTGTTTGGCGGGCCGATTCGCCTGATTCTGGCGGGGCTGGCCTGCTATCTGCCGATGCTGCTGCTCATGGCCGTTCCCAGCAGCCTCGCGCTGTTTGTGGGGGTCAGCGTGACATGTCTCGGCCAGTTTGCTGCGCATTCGAACATCCCCGGGCTCGTGAACCGTCTGAGCACGCTTGACAAGGGCATGATCAACGGTCTTTACCTGACATGCTACTATAGTGGCGGCTCCCTGGGGTCGTGGCTGCCCGGCTATGTGTTCCACGATTATGGCTGGGATGCGTGTCTGATGCTGTTTGCCGCAATGATTATGGTGGCAATGATTCTGGTCTGGCGGCTGAACAGACGACATCTGATTTAATCCACTGGACGTGTGGGGCTGAGGACAGCCTCATCCGGCGAGTGCTGGAAATTTCAGAGAGCCTGCCCTGGTTGCGTTCGAATGGCCCGGCGTTCAAGGCGTCTCATTGCCATTCAGGCTCCGGCGGTACAGGCCATTGGCAGCCGTCAGGAAGAATTGCGGTGCGCCTGCCAACAAAACTTGTGAGGCTGTTATCCAGCGCAAGGCAGCGTGGCCGTCCGGAGCGCCACAGGACACTTGGGCAGCTGGCAGAGCTGTTCCAGAGCCGGAGTTCTCCCTTGTGGCAAGTGCCAGAAGAAAGTTTGAATTCGTTGAGGAGGGAACATCATGCGTGAACTGACTGCGCGGGTTGAGGCCTTTTTGCAGAACTGCCTGCACGATCTGGATATGCCTGAACGGCTGCGCGAAGCCATGAACTACAGCCTGCTTGCCGGTGGCAAACGGCTGCGTCCTGTTTTGTGCCTGCTGTGCGCTGGAGCGGTTGCCCCGGAGGCAGAGCGCGACTCGCTGAAGGAAAAAATTCTTCCGTTTGCTGCCGGGCTTGAAATGATCCATACCTATTCGCTCATTCATGACGACTTGCCGGCCATGGACGATGACGATTTGCGCCGCGGGCGGCCGTCCTGTCATAAGGCATTTGACGAGGCTACAGCCATTCTTGCCGGGGATGCGCTTTTGACGGACGCCTTTGCCTTCATGTGTGAGACTGGGGTGTCCGGAGGTCTGGATGCCGGGCGTGTGCTTCGGGCCGTTGCAGTTGTTGCTGCCGGTGCAGGAGCACGTGGCATGGTAGGTGGACAGGTGCTTGATATGGCCTGCACGGGGTTGGGGGCTGCACCAGTCAGGGGAGATGCCACGCTGCTTGCCCGTCTTGAGACCATGCAATCGCTCAAAACCGGCGCTCTGTTCCGGGCGGCGTGTGTCAGTGGAGGTATTCTTGGCGGAGGCAGCACAGAACAGATTGCAGCCTTGCGTACCTATGCCGGGGGGCTTGGCGCAGCCTTCCAGATCGTGGACGACATTCTTGATGTCACGCAGGATTCCGCCACGCTGGGCAAGCCTGCTGGAAGTGACGCCGAGCAGGGCAAACTGACCTGGCCGGCGTTGACATCCCTGGAAAGCAGTCGTGAACGGGCGGCGCTGGAAGCTGGCAAAGCGGTTGAGGCATTGCGTGGCTTTTCGGGACAGGAAGCTGATACGCTGCGCGATCTTGCCATGCGGCTCCTCCACCGTGTCGCCTGATGCTTTTCAATGTCACGAGGCGCGAATCTGCCAGTTGCGTTGAGCCACGCCGACCACCTCGGCGCGGCTTCCTGGGGAGCCGTGTGCGGGGCAGACAGCAGTCCATCGCTTTGTTGAAGAATGGGCTCGCTGTCGTTGAACACTGGCTTGATTAGCGTGCGCTGTTTCCGTACGCGTGAGCAGTTCTGGAAAAGTTTTTGATTATGGGGCCCCAAGACACGACGGCTGTTACAGTATGGCAGAAGGCAAGCGCCGGAACTGTGAAACCGTTTTGGTAGACGTTCTTTCAACAGAACTGGTCTGCGGTGTATGATTGCCCTGGTTTGGACAGGCCACCAGAACAGCTGCGGCATGTTTCATCGACGTATTGCCTCATTTTTTTAATATGTTTTTGGCTGTCGTGGTCACAACAGGTACGAGCCAGGCTGTTTTGAGTGACAGGGGAAGCCTGTTTTGGAGATTTTCAGCCGGCAAAGCCGGATAGTTGCCTGTCGGGAAACTGGAGCAGGAGACTGTATCGCTGCTTGCCGTATTTTGCGATATAGGTGCCAGCTCCGTGCTGCTGCAGGATACGTGGCTGTTAAGGCGGGATGGGCAAATCTAAAAATGTTTGGCCGTAGAACCGGAATTGACAGGCGGCGTCCATTTCATACAGCGGCGTGTGTGAACGGTGGGGAATGGTGCCAGGGGGAGGGGCACAGCCGTCATGTGCGTTGTCGAGCCGCGGATGGTGCAGCCGTGTTGGAAAGACGGAATGTGACAGAAACACAGGGGGAGCGGATGCAGATTGTACAGGGTGGATTCTGCCATGGCGCTGGATGGCGGCTTTGCCGTGCGTTGCCAGTGGAGCGAAATGAGCGTATACGAGTGCGTTATGCGTATTTCGGAAAAAGGTAAGGCGTCATGAGCGAGTCCATTTCGGCATCCATACTGTCCTGCATCAGGCGGCCGTCTGACGTGGCCCGGCTGACGTTTGAGGAAAAAGTGCAGCTCGCGCAGGAATTGCGTGATACGATCATCAGGACGGTCTCAACCAACGGTGGGCATCTTGCGCCTTCGCTAGGGGTGGTGGAACTGACACTGGCGCTGTTGTCTGTCTTTAATCCCCAGCATGATCGTCTGGTCTGGGATGTAGGGCATCAGGCCTATGCCTGGAAGTTGCTTACGGGACGGGCTGATCAGTTTGACTCGCTGCGCCGGCTGGGAGGATTGAGCGGGTTTCCGCGCCGGGAGGAAAGCGAGTACGATCACTTTGGTGTTGGCCATTCGTCGACATCGATTTCAGCTGCGCTGGGCATGGCCATGGCCCGGGATCTTTCACCGGATCCGGTTGTGCGGGCAAGTCATGTGCTGGCCGTCATTGGTGACGGCGCACTGACGGCAGGCATGGCTTTCGAGGGGCTCAATCAGGCTGGCGCCATGGGGCGTCGGTTGATTGTGGTTCTGAATGACAATGAAATGTCCATTTCACGCAATGTCGGGGCGCTTTCACTGTTTTTGAGCCGTAATATGGAGCGTGGCTGGGCACGGCGGTTGCGGCGCGAGGTCAAGGACTGGCTCCGTTCGATTCCCGGCATTGGCGAGGAAATGGCGGAATACGCCCACAGGACCCATCGCAGTCTGAAAACAGCCTTTACGCCTGGGATGCTGTTTGAAGCGTTCCGGTTTAACTATATCGGGCCGGTCAACGGTCATGATATTGAGGAGCTGGAAAAGCACCTGCGCATGGCAGCTTCCATTGACGATCAGCCTGTTCTGCTGCATGTGCTGACCAAGAAAGGCCGTGGCTATCTGCATGCTGAGGCGGATCCGGCACGGTTTCACGGCCTCGGACGTTTTGACTTGCAGAGTGGTGAGCCGCTGCCCGGCAAGCCTGCCGCCGGTCCTGCATGGACTGACGTTTTTGGCCGTACGTTGTGCGAGCTGGCCGAGCGTGACAGACGGGTTGTAGCGATCACAGCGGCCATGGCTACAGGCACGGGGACGGCCGGCATGCGTCAGCGCTTTCCCGAGCGCTTTGTTGACGTAGGGATTTGCGAGCAGCATGCCATCACGTTTGCCGCAGGCATGGCCACACAGGGGCTGCGTCCGTTTGTTGCGCTGTACTCCACCTTTGCTCAGCGGGCATATGATCAGATCGCGCATGATGTCTGCCTGCAAAACCTGCCGGTGACGATCAGCCTTGACAGGGCGGGGCTTGTCGGCGAGGACGGCCCGACGCACCACGGCGTCTTTGACATCGCGTTCTTGCGGCATATCCCCAACATTACAATGCTAGCGCCGCGCAACGGCACGGAGCTTGAGCGCGCGCTGCACATGGCGCTCAACTGGAATGGGCCGTTGTCCATCCGCTATCCTCGCGGTAAGGGGCCTGCCGTGAAGCTTTCAGCAGAGGGCTGTATACCGGCGCCTCACGCCAGAGCAGAGGGTGATGTGCTGTATGGTTCGGCGGAAGGTGGGGATGTACTGGTGATTGCCATCGGCAGTATGGTTCATCCGGCACTGGAGGCAGCCGAGGCACTGCAGCAGGAGGGCGTGCGGGTTACCGTGTTCGACCCATGGTGGATCAAGCCGCTTCCTGAAGCACAGCTTATTGCCCTGGCTGCCCGTTTTCCCCTGCTGCTGACGGTGGAAGAAGGTGTGCTGGCCGGGGGATTCGGCTCGGCTGTAGAGGAAGTGCTGGATGCCCATGACGTTCTGCAGTCTCGCCGGTTGCGGCGGATAGGCATCCCGGACAGTTTTGTTGAACACGGCTCACAAGATGAGTTGCGCCGCCTGACAGGGCTTGATACTGAAGGCATTGTCCGTGTCATCCGGGAGTTGCATGGTGCCAGCTTTCAAAATGAGGGAGCACGGTCTGCGCGGTCTAAAGACTGAGGTCTGCGGACCTGCTGTGCAGGGTCCGGATCGGCTATGTTTGTCTGTTGAATAGTGCCGTTTTTCCGACGATGTCCACGTTGTATGTGCGCTTTGTGTGCGCCTGCGACGGGGCGGTGTCCGGCCGCACGGGGGGGCGGCCGGACGTTCGTCGGTTTGCCTGCGGATTTCAGTTTAGGCTGAACCGCCGGGCCTTATGCGGGGCCCTTTGGCCTCGTCGTATTAAGCAGAATAGGGGAGACCTCCCTCCGCAGTGCGCGGGCAGTGCAGGCTTTTGAGGAACTCAAAAGCACAATCTGTTTTTGCAGGCGGACGATTGCAACAAGCCGTGTGGGGGGTGCAGATCGCCATGCTCTGGCGTCTTTCCACCTGTTATCCAGAACTGTTTCCTGATCCCGAGATGGCCGAGCCTTCGGGACTTTTGGCTGTTGGGGGAGACTTGACGCCGCGCCGGCTGGTGGCGGCGTATTGTGCTGGCATTTTCCCATGGTACAATGCCGATTCCCCCATTTTGTGGTGGTCGCCGGATCCGCGCTGCATCATTGAGCCGCAGGGCTGGACGCCGCCATCGCGTCTTGCGCGCACGTTACGGAGCGGTCGCTTTCAGCTGACCCGCGACAGATGCTTTGCACAGGTTATCCGGCGCTGCGCGTCGGTTCCCCGGGTGGACGCCGAAGGCCATGCTGCCTCCGGCACATGGCTTCTCCCTGAAATGATTGAGGCTTATGAGCGCCTGCACGATCTGGGACTGGCGCACTCTGTGGAAGCCTGGGTCGAGGAAGGGGGCGAGCAGGTTCTTGCCGGTGGGTTGTATGGCGTGGAACTTGGCAACGTTTTCTTTGGCGAATCGATGTTTCATGAACGCACTGACGCGTCCAAGGCGGCTTTGACAGGTCTTGTGGCCGATCTTGCTGAGCGGGGGATCAGTCTGCTGGATTGTCAGCTGCCAACTCCGCATCTTATGCGCATGGGGGCTCGCTTGCTTGCACGCAGGACTTTTCTGGCGCGTGTGCGGGAGGGGACCCGCGATATCAGAAGAAGTATTTGGCTATCAGAGAACAGAACATCAGGGTCACCGAAATCAGCATGAACACACGCACGAGGCGCGACCCTTTAAGCATGGCCAGATGGCTTCCCACCACGTTCCCCAGCATTTCTGCGACAGCCATGGGAATGGCGTAGAAAAACAGAATTTGACCGTTGATCAGAAAGACACAGGTTGAACTGAGGCAGGACACTGTGCTTGTGACTTTGCTGAGGGCGTTGGCATGCACGAGGTCAAGCCGCACAAACAGATGCAGGCCCAGGATAAGGAAGGTTGCACCGGCTGCGCCGAAGGCTCCGTCATAGATGCCCACGATAAAACAGGTGCAGGGCAGGATGATCCAGAACCGCCTGCCGGACGGGATGTTTTCAGCGGGCTTGCGGTTCTTCCAGGGGAACAAGAGGAAAAAGGCGACCAGAGGCAGGACAATCGCTACAATTTTGCCTGCCAGATCCGGTGGGATGAACATCAGGCACTGGCTGCCTATGGCTGCGCCGACCAGCGAGCAGGGCATGGCGAGCAGGGCGGGTTTGAAGGGCACATAGCCGTGCCTTGCAAAGGCGAACAGGGCTGTGGCATGCCCGAACATGCCGCCGAACTTGGTTACGGCCACAGCCTGCTGCGGCGTTACACCGAACAGCAGCATGGCGGGAATTTTGAGGATGGCGCCGCCTCCACCGATGCTGTTCAGCAGTCCGGCCATAAACGCAACAAGAGACAGAAAGACAAGCGTGACAGAAGATTCAGACATGGCAAACAGTCAGGCCAGCTCCAGGCCTATGGGGCAGTGATCCGAACCGTAGGTGCCCATGTCGATCCATGCGTCGCGAACGGCGGGAACAAGTTCCTGGGAAACAAAAAAATAGTCAATGCGCCAGCCCACGTTCTTTTCGCGGGCCCGTTGCTTGTAGGACCACCATGAATACATGTCCGGCAGATCCCCGTGGATCAGGCGGAAGGTGTCCACATAGCCGGCTGCGATGAAGCGATCCAGAAAAGCCCGTTCTTCCGGCAGAAAGACTGAGTGCTCCTTGTTGGCTTCAGGCCGCGCCAGATCGATGGGCCGGTGCGCCGTGTTGAAGTCTCCGCAGACAACAATGGGTTTTTGGCGGCGCAGTTCCTGGACATGCCGCAGAAACGCTTCGTAGTAGCCGAGTTTATAGGCCAGCCGCCCATCGTCCCTGGTGCCGTTGGGGAAGTATACGTTCAGAAAGTGAAAATCCGGAAACTCGACATGCAGGAGTCGGCCCTCTGTATTGTATGCTTGGTCGGGCAGCTCGGCAGACACATGCAGCGGCCTTGTCTCCGGCCGGCACGGCGTGCGCAGGAATACGGCCACCCCCGAGTAGCCCTTGCGGGTTTGGCTGGCCAGCCAGTGGCTTTCCCAGCCGGCGGGCGAGCGCTCTGCCTCCGGGATCTGCGCGGGATCGGCCTTGGTTTCCTGAAGCGCCACAAGATCAGCCCGTGAGTTTCTGAACCAGTCCCAATCCTGCTTGCCGCTGATCGCTCTGAAGCCATTGACGTTCCACGAAACCAGTTTCATGCTGTTGGAGCCTCCGGGTAGGATATGCTCCCTGACGGCGCAGGAATCTTTCTTTGTTAGCTGACTACCCTGCACAATGTAAAGCGGTTGGCACAATTTTTTGGGAATTTTCGTCATGGAACGTCCACAACCTTCCACTATTCCGACCACGCCTGGCGTCTATCTGTATCGCGACGAGCAGGGGCGGGTCATTTATGTCGGCAAGGCCAGGCAGCTGCGCAACCGCATTCTGTCTTATTTCCGCGATCCTGATAACCTTCCGCGCAAGACGCTGGCCATGCTGTCGCACGCCGTCTCGTTGGAGACGCTGTCCACTGGCACTGAAAAGGAAGCGCTGCTGCTTGAAGCAAGCCTGATCCGTAAGCATCGCCCGCATTACAACATCGTGCTCCGGGACGACAAGCAGTATGTCCTGTTCCGTCTGGCTCGCAATGAGCCGTACCCGCGCCTTGAAATCGTGCGCCGTACCCGCCGCGACAAGGCGCGCTACTTTGGTCCGTTCACGTCCGGCCTGGCCGCCAGGGAGACCTGGAAAGCGGTACACAAGGCTTTTTCGTTGCGGCGCTGCACCGACAAGGCCATGCGTAACC
>CALUZP010000134.1 GCA_944325325.1 uncultured Desulfovibrionaceae bacterium | reverse complement strand
ACAAGCGGATGTCGCTTTCCCGGAGGGCGTTTCGTTGTCTTGAGGCCGGCTGCCCTGCAAGTTTTGCCTGGCTGTGGCGGTGTCAGGGCCGGCGGCAGGCGGCTTCCCAGAAACGGGGCCAGAGCCGCAGCAGTTCGCGCAGGGCCTGGCCCCTGTGGCTGACGGCCATTTTTTCTTCCTTGGACAGCTCGGCAGCGGTGCGGTTCAGCGCAGGGTCGAACAGCAGCGGATCATAGCCGAAGCCGTTTTGTCCTCGCGGCTCTTCAAGAATACGCCCGTTCCAGCGGCCTGTGGCAATGATGGCCGCGCCATCGGGTCTTGCCGCCGCCATAACGCAGGCAAAATGTGCGTTTCGTCCGCTTTCGGGCACGCCACGCAGGGCGTCCAGAAGCTTGCGGTTGTTGCGCGCATCGCGGCTTTCACCGGGCAGAGCCGGCAGATCATCGCTGTAGCGTGCGGAGTGGACCCCGGGGGCCCCTTTCAGTGCGTCGACACACAGCCCGGAATCGTCGGCCACAGCCACAAGGTTCGTGGCAGCGGCCACGGCGCGGGCCTTGATCAGGGCATTTTCGGCAAACGTCAGGCCGGTCTCCTCCACGGGCGGCAGATCCGGAAAGTCGGCCAGCCCCAGGACTTCGATGCCAAGGGCTCCGAGCGGTTCCGCCAGTTCGGCAACTTTGCCCTTGTTGCTGGTGGCCAGCACGATGCGGGATGATGTGGACATGGTTCCTCCGGTTGATCCTGCGGGCGAACAAGGTTACTGGACGGAAGGGGCGGGCCGTCGGCGGCCCGCATGGCGAGGCCCGGGCCTCGAACGTAAACCCGGACAGATCGTCCGTCAATTGCCACGAGAGGCACGAGAAGACATGCGCGAACTCCGCTGTTATTCCGTCAGTCTTGGCTGCCCGAAAAATCGGGTGGATACTGAACGCCTGCTGGGCTCCCTGGGGGTCGGGCTGACCTTTGTCAAGGAGCCTGAAGAGGCAGATTTGGTTTTTATCAACACCTGCGGGTTTATCGCTCCGGCCATTCAGGAGTCGGTGCATGTCATTGTGCAGGCTCTTGCCGATCTTGAAGGTGTTGAGCCACGTCCGCTGGTGGCCGTGGCAGGCTGCCTGGTCGGCCGCTTCTCGCCTGCCGATTTGGCCGGCGATCTGCCTGAAGTGGACGTGTGGCTTGACAACCGGGAACTGGACGCCTGGCCCGGTCTGCTGCGTCAGGCCCTGGGGCTGCATGGCGACGCGCCGGAAGGGCGCCTGCTCAGCACGCCGCCATCGTTCGCCTGGCTCAAGATCAGCGAGGGGTGCCGTCATGCCTGCGCGTTCTGTACTATTCCACGCATTCGTGGCCCCCTGCGGTCCCACTCCATTGACTTTATCGAGCATGAGGCGCGCGCAGCTCTGGATCAGGGGGTTAAAGAGCTTGTCCTCGTGGCTCAGGATGTGCTTGCCTGGGGCAGCGATCTGCATGGCAGGCCGGACATGCGCCGTCTGCTCGACCGCCTGCTGCCGCTGCCGGGGCTGGCCAGGCTGCGCATGCTGTACATGTACCCCACGGGCCTGACGGCCGAATTTCTGCGCTATCTGCGCGATGCCGGGGCCCCGTTCGTCCCTTATTTCGATGTCCCTCTGCAGCATGCCGCGGCCGGTGTGCTTGAGCGTATGGGCCGGCCCTTTGCGCGCAATCCCCGTGAGTGCGTCGAGCGCATTCGTGACGTTTTTCCGGACGCGGCGTTGCGAACGTCGCTCATTGTCGGTTTTCCGGGCGAGACGGACAGGGATTTTGCCGAATTGATGCGCTTTGTGGAAGAAACACAGTTCACGCATCTGGGCGTGTTCACCTATCAGGCTGAAGAAGGCACGCCGGCGGCAAGCATGCCTGATCAGATCCCGGAAGAGCTCAAGACACAGCGGCGTGACGCCATCATGGAGTGTCAGTCGGCCATCAGTGAGGCGTGGCTTGCGCAATTTGAGGGAGAAAGACTGGAAATCCTGGTCGACGAACCACATCCGGAATGGCCGGGACTGCATACCGGACGGACTTGGTTCCAGGCTCCGGAAATTGACGGTGTGACCTACATCAGCGGGCCGGACGTGCGGCCCGGGGCCCTGGTTGAGGCGGATATTGTGGAATGCCGGGAATATGATCTCGTGGCGCTGCAGGGATAGGTATGTATAGAGCCGGTGCCGGCACATCCACATCCGTTCTGACAGGGCCGGTATGTCGGCAGGGGAGCTGAGGCCGCGAAGTTGCTTTGTATGGATGCCAGGATAACGGTATGAATTCTTGCTGACGTCAGGCGGTGTACGGATGGCTGCCTGTATTGCTTTGGATCAGTGAGGTGTGCCTGTTGGCCGTTCAGGCGCAAGCCATGGACCTGTGTGGTGATCCGGGTGGGCTGAATGTCTCAGCCCACCGGCCGGCGACAAAGGGGGCGGCTGACCCGGCATACAGTACGGACAGCTGGCACACACTACTTGGACGCGTTGTGCTGGAAGCGGCCACGGCAACGTCTGCAGCTGCTTCAGGCTTGGTTTACACGATGTCTTTTGTCCCGGAGTGCCCACAATCTGTTTAGCAGGGCAGGAGAGGACTTTTATAGTTATTGCATTTGGCTATTGAATTCGGTTCATTGTGTGCAGGAAGACTGCCTTGATTGTACGAAATTAGTCGAACTCTTGCAGAATCAGTGTAATATTCGAGAGAATACGTTGCTTTCTGGCTTCGGCAGCGGCATTGGCGTCGCCGTTGGCAATCATCTGGATAATTTTCTCGTGATTTTCGAGAACATCAGCAAAGCCGCGCTTGAGCGTGGTCTTGCTGCGATAGCGCTGAATATGCTTTTCCAGCGAATGAAGCATGGTGATGAGCTGCGGATTGTCACAGGCCTGAATATAGATGTTGTGAAAGCGGGTATTGAGCTTGCGATAGGCCTGATAATCGCCGTTTTCTACAGCTCTTTTCAACTCGTCCTGAACCTGGCGCAGTTCGGGAAGGACTGTTGCGGCATTTTTCTGAATGGTCAGGGAAATGGCGAGGCTCTCCAGACTGGCTCTGATAGTGTACAGGTTTTCCAGTTCGTTCCGGCTCAGAGGCGCCACGAACGTTCCCTTGCGCGACCGGAATATCAATAGCCCTTCCCCGGTGAGAATACGCATGGCTTCACGAATAGGCGAACGGCTGATGTTCCACTGCTCGCTGAGCGTGGATTCAAGCAGGCGCTGTCCTGGCTGGAATCGCCCTTCAATAATTTCATTTTCTATTTTTTCAGCTACTTGCTGGGCAAGGCTTTTTAACGAAAGTGATGACATTGAGATGTCTCTTGCTGTGGATGTTTCAGGTAGTGTTGCTTCCTTCGGGACTCCCTCCTACCAGAATGTGTCGAAAAGGAAAAGTTTCTCTGAGGGGAAGTTTTGCGAACAGTGGAGACACGCCCTGACCTGCCAGGCAGCAGCAGTGTCAGCACACGTCCATGATGTGCTTTCTTCGGCAGCATGCCCCAGCAAAGCACAGCAGATGGAGGGGCACCGTATTCTGCGCAGATTGAGCTGAGTCAGAAGGCTGTGTGCAGGAAGCCGGAGGAAGTCGTTGACGGGGCTTCTCTGGCATCAACGGCTTGAATCGTTTCGTGTGAATTTTTTATTATTTAATAATAGTAAGGTATTATTTAAAAATACGGAAAGAATTTTTCCGCAAGATGGTCTGCTTGTTCTCAAAGGTGTCTTGACATGATTTTGTATTATTGTATACAAAATATAAAATACAAAATACGATAAAAACCAACAAGGGATCAGCCATGCCAGTAACCCTGTTTGAGCGGATTTGTCGTGAGCATAAGATAGATACTTCACTGGAATCGTTGGCTATTTATCCTGATCAAGGATTGATGCACGATGCTACGGCCACGCCGGCATGTCTGCAGCTCGAAGCTGCCGGGATCAGACGGCTGGTGCCAAAGACGTATGTGTACTGCGATCACAATCTGCTGCAGGTGGGGTTCAGAAATGCTGACGATCACCGTTACCTGCGGGACATGGCCCGTAAGCTGGGGATGGTTTTTTCAGCGCCGGGCACTGGAATTTGTCATCAGACGCACCTTGAGGAGGCGGCCTTTCCGGGGGGAATTTTGCTGGGGGCTGACAGCCATACACCCATGGCGGGCGGTCTGGGGATGCTGGCCATAGGGGCTGGTGGCATTGAAGTGGCTACGGCGCTGGCGGGAGAGGCGTTCTATACGGCAAGACCGCTCGTAGTCGGAGTGCGCCTGGAAGGACAGCTGCCTGCCTGGGTTACCGGTAAGGATGTCGTCCTGGAGCTGTTGCGCCGGGTCAGCGTGAGAGGTGGGGTCGGACGAATTTTTGAATACCATGGCCCCGGCGTGGCCGAGCTCAGTGTTCCCGAACGGGCAACCATCTGCAATATGGGGGCGGAAACAGGGGCGACAACGTCACTCTTTCCCAGCGATGAAAGGACGCGCCAGTATTTGAAGCGGTTTGGTCGCGAAAGCGCATGGCGCCCGCTGGCTGCGGATCCCGGCGCTGTGTATGATGATGAAATCGTAATTCATCTCGATGAACTGGTTCCGCTGATTGCCCTGCCTGACAGTCCGGATAATGTCCGCCCTGTAGCTGAAGTGGCCGGACTGCCGCTGAATCAGGTGTGCATTGGAAGCTGCACCAACGCATCGTTCAGGGATCTTGCCGTGGTCTCTGCGATCTGGCAGGGCAGGCGGATTGCCAGCGGCGTGGATGTCTCCGTAACACCCGGCACGCGCCGCACGCTGGCGGCGCTGCTTGAAACGGGCCTGGTCTCTGCGCTGGTAGAAGCCGGTGCCCGGCTGCTGGATTGTGCCTGCGGAGCCTGCAATGGCGTCGGCCAGTCGCCGTGCAGTGGTGGTGCGTCTCTGCGGACCTTCAATCGCAATTTCAAGGGGCGCACAGGAACGGCTGACGCCCGGGCCTATCTTGCCAGCCCGGAAACTGCCGCTGCGTCAGCCCTGACAGGTGTCATCACGGATCCGCGCAGTCTGAATACCCCGCCGCGTATCGTTGTCCCCGGATGTTTTCCTGCTGTTGGCGGGACACTGGAAGCGTCTGCGCCGGAGCCGGAAACGGTTTGTGTCCGCGGCCCCAATATCCGTCCCATTCCGTCCGGAACGCCGCTGCCCGATGCCTTTGCCTTTCCGATCAAACTGATTGCCGGCGATAACGTCACAACGGATCACCTGCTGCCCGGTGGCGCCGAGATGCTTTCTCTGCGCTCCAATATTCCTGCGTCCGTGCCGCATGTCTTTGAGCGGCTGGATCCGGATTTTGCTGCCCATGTCAGCGAACTGCCGCCACAATGGATTGTCGTGGGTGGGGCCAACTTCGGTCAGGGGTCAAGCCGAGAACACGCCGTTATCGTACCTATGTCCATCGGCATGAAAGTTGTTCTGGCAGTCTCGCTGGCGCGTATCTTCCGGCAGAATCTGATTAACAACGGTGTCATTCCCCTCACATTTGTCAATCCGGCCGATGTGGAGCGTCTTGCACTCAACGATGTGCTGGAAGCGAAGCATTTGCGGCAAGGTTTGCGAGAAGGCCGTGTGACGCTGTGCACGCCGCATGGCACTATCGATACTGTCTGCCGGCTGACGCCGCATGAGGCGGAAATTCTTGAGGCTGGCGGCATCGTGGCCTGGCTTAAGGCCCGTCGGGCAAATTGAAGCTCAACACCTTCAACATAGAGGATCCCATCATGAGTGAGAACTGGACCCGTCTGGAAGACAAGGCTTTTCCGTTCATCCACATTCCCGGCCGCAGCGCCAAGCCGCGGCAAAGGGGATTGACCATCATGGCGGACAAGGGATTGCCGCTGGCCTATCTTGACGATGTGCTGGACATGGCCGGTGACTATGTGGACTGGCTTAAAATAGGCATTTCCTCACCCCGAATCTATTCCCGGGATCATCTCAGAAAAAAAATCGAAATCTGCCACAAGCACGATGTTCGCGTGTTCATTGCCGGTGACGTCACGGAGATGGCGGTCATGCAGGGTGTGATGGACAGCTATTTTAAGGAATGCTGCGATCTTGGCGCGGATGGCGTGGAAATAGCCTCGGCCCAGATTTATATCGAACTGCGCCAGAAAGCGGCCCTTGTCAGGCAGGCGGCGGCGACTGGACTGAACGTCATTGCCGAAATCGGCAAGAAAGGCAAAGCCATCTGGGAAACGACGCCCACCACTTACTTCAGCAAAGAAATCAAAATGCTCCAGGATGCCGGTGCATACAAGGTCCTGATCCAGGGAGAAGGCGTTCTGGAGGATGTGCCGCAAATTCTTGAAAAGCCTCTGCTCGAGCTGGCCTCCCGTCACGACATCAACGACATCATCTTCCAGGCCAAGGATAACCGCGCCCATGCGTGGCTGATCATGAATTTTGGTCCGGAAGTGAACATGGATGTGGAAAGCAACCAGATCGTCGTTGTGGAGCTGTGCCGTCGTGGCATCCGCAAGCGTGGTCTGTTTGGTCTCATCGGCACCAGCGCAGTCGAAACGGAGTAAAGGCGCTTGAGGGGGGATGCCCATGCCCGTTCGGATTGACAGACAGAAATGCGACAATTGTGGACGCTGCCTGGAGCGCTGCGGCATGGACATCTATGTCCGCTCCTCTGGCGGTACTGTCTTCCCGCGTTACCCCAGAAAGTGTGTGGATTGTACGCTCTGCGTGTCAGGCTGCCCACTTCATGCCATCAGCATGATTTTTCCACACGCCGGATCTCTGCCGGCAACGTCTGGGGAGGCCTGTCATGCGCACTGACATGGACATTCTTCATACCGATGTGCTGATTATCGGCGGTGGGGCGGCAGCGCTGGCGGCTGCCTGCGCCGCCGCCGAAACCGGTGCCGGCGTGCTGCTTGTGGATGCCGGCCGCCCCGCGCGGAGCGGCTCTTCGGCAACGGCAGGCGGGGGGACGGCAGCGGCCTTTGGCCAGACCTGTCTGGGGGTTCCGGGCAACGACGACACCCCGGAGATCCATTTTGAAGACACGCTGCGGGAAGGCCGGGGCATCAACAATCCCAGGCTGGTCAATCTTCTGGTGACGGAAATCCTTCCACTTGTCCGCCGGCTGACAGCTGCCGGCGTGCCTTATGCGCGGACAGAAGAGGGCCTGTACTATCAGAATCGTGGCGTAGGCCAGAGCCGTCCCAGAAATTGCACACCCCGTGGCAACAGCGCGGCACTCTGTGAATGGCTGTTTAAAACGGCAGCCTTCAGGGGAGCGGTGAGCCTTTGCCGGATGCGGATTCTCAGTCTGCTGCATGACGGCAGCCGGGTTTCCGGCGCCGTGGCCATGCGTACAGATACAGGCGAGATGCTTTGCATCGCCGCAGGAAGTGTCGTTATTGCCGCCGGCAGCGCCACGGCACTGATGCCTTATGCCAGTGCGGCTTTTCCCACATGGGGCGACGCCTTCAGGCTGGCCTGGGAGGCAGGGGCCGAATTGGCCAATATGGAGTTTCTGGAATTTACCTTTGCCCCCATGGCTGCCGGGCGCGTGTTTTCCTGCGGGGGAAGCACTCAGCTGGTCTCACGGGGGGCGCGTTTTATCAACAATGCCGGTGAGGCGTTTCTTGAACGGCTTCCCGGGCTGGGTTCCCATCCCACACGGGCGGCGCTGGTCCCTGCCTTCTACCGGGAGATCAGAGCCGGGCGTGGCCCGATACGGTTGGAGTGTGCCTCTATTCCGGCCGCGCGCTGGGAGGAATGGGCCGCCATCGGCCATCCGCTCATCGAACTGCTGAAAGCGCTGTACGGCAGTGGCTATCAGCATGAGACACTGGCATTTACACCGGCGCTGCACTGTGTGCTTGGCGGTATTGTCACTGGTGAGTGGGGTGAAACGGCTGTGCCCGGACTGTTTGCCGCCGGAGAGGCCGCAACGGGCGTACACGGAGCAGCTAGGCTGGGCGGCAACGCCATTGCCGAATGTCTTGTTTTCGGCAGTCGGGCGGGAGCTGCTGCGGCCGCCGCAGGGGGGACCAGCCGGGCAGGTGTGCAGCAGGCCAGAGAAGCCCTGGAGGCCTTCAGGGGCGAGGAATCGTCAGAGCCGTTTCAAGCTCACGTTGCGCTCCTCAGACAGACAGCCTGGGAAACGCTCGGGGTTGTCCGCACAGCTTCTGAACTGGAGCGCGGACAGCGCTTCTTTGACGGCATGGCCGCGCTGGCGGGAAAGAGCCGCGCACTGAGTGCACGCAGTCTGTGCGAACTGCTGAATCTGCGAGGGCTCGCTCTGACGGCGCAGCTTGCGTCCCGGGCGGCGCTGGAACGGACGGAAAGCCGCGGCTGCCACTTGCGGGAGGATATTCCGGACGCGGCGAGCCGGCAGACGGAAGCCGCCTGGCGGCTGAACATCATTTTTGCCCGTGACGGGGGGATGTGTCCCCGGCGCGGCCATGCAGGGTGCTGAAACAGGGAGCGTCAGATGCTGGTCACTTCGGCATGTCGCGGTTGCGGTAGCTGTGTGCCTTTGTGCCCGCAGGGTGCCATCCGTCTGCAACCGGGAAACGAAAGGAAACGGGCGGTTATTGATCAGGAACACTGTATGGAGTGCGGTGTCTGCCTGGACAGTGGTGTTTGCACGTTCGGGGCCCTGCGTGAAGGCGATACGCTGCGGGATACAGTTCGCCGTCTTTTTGGCCGGATGGCGCCTGTAACCCTCAAGAAGGAAAAATCCTCAGGGCGCACAGGATCATGGGATGTCAAAACCTGTGACAGCGGTCGTCCGCTTCCTGCCGGGGAAGCCATCATCCGGGTGGAACTCGGCCGGCCGGAGGGTGGGGTAACCCTTGTCCAGGCTGAAAGGCTGCGGCAGGCCCTGCTGCAGCAGGGGTATCAGCCGGAAGAGCAGAGGGCCTATCAGACAATGCTTGAGCTGCTTGGTCCGGAGGCTCTGGAACAGGAGGCGGGCGGCATCCGGGTTCTGTCCGTGTGTCTGGAGTACCGTTGCGAGCCGGACAGGCTGGTTTGTCTGCTGGGCTTTGTAGAAGACTGGGTCCAGCAGCAGCGTGTCCGATATCGTGTCAACGCCCTGTTTTCTCCGGGACTTTTACCAAAGATTCGCGAGATTCTCGAGCAGAACGGGCGTTCGTTCGGATTGCGCTGCAAGTGTAACCTGGGCTTTGCGCACCGGGAGGGAGCTGCGTCATGACGCATACCATGCACCGTCTTTCTGCCGCTGATGATGACTTCATTATCCATGTCCGTCCGCCAAAGGGCAGGAAAGAGGGAACGGGGCCGGTGCTGGGTGATCTGCTGGAACGCCTTTGCGCGTGTCACCCTGTCAATGCCGGTTCACCGGCAGCCGGCACCCTGCTGACGAAGCCGCTCGATACCCTGATCAGGACATGGCCGGATGGTGCGCCACTGCATGTGGTGTTCGATACTGAGGAAAATCTGCTGGCGGCTGTGCGTCTGCTGGATGAGGCAAATACGGGATTCTCCGTCAGTGTCTGTGCGCCGCTGGGGACTGTGATGCGGCTGGAAGGACAGGGTCATGTCCATACTATGGGTTATCAGATGGATTTGACGCCTGAGGAAGAAGAGGACTGGTTGAGCAGGCTGATGTCGTTGTGTGGTCATCTGCGTCTTTCTACAGGCAACGCAAGGCGGTTGTGTGAAGAAATACGTCAGGGAAAATGTTCTGCAGAGGAGGCAGCACGTGAACTGGGGCGCGTCTGCCTTTGCGGCTGTTTCAACACAACAGTGGCTGTACGGCTTCTTAAGGAAGGTTCAAAGGAATCATGAAACCTTTTTAGTATACTGGAGGAAGTATGAGAAGGTGCTTTTTCTGGTCATTGTCCGTAGCGCTGTTCGCTGTCATTTTTGCGGCGACCTGCCAGGCAGCTGAATGGAAACCCAAAAAACTGGAAATCATCATTCCGCACGAAGTCGGTTCCACGTCCGACGCGACCACAAGACTTATCGGGAAGTACTGGACCAAGTACATGCCCGGCGTGCAGCTGATTTATATCAACAAGGGGCAGGCCGGAGGACGCCTAGGCTATGACCAGTTTGCCCGGTCCAAGCGGGACGGTACCGTGATCATGTCCTGCAACATCCAGACGGCAGCGATTCTCTATGCCCAGCAGAAGCCGGACTGGAAGTGGGAAGAGGTCATTTACCCCATCAATGTTTATGATATGGACCCGGCCATCATCCAGGTGAGGATGGATTCTCCGTACAAAACCCTGGAAGAGCTTATTGAAGCTGCCAAGAAGTCGCCCCTGAATGCCGGTCTTTCACGCTGGGCGACAACGGACACGCTGGTCCTGTATCAGCTGATGGACTATACCGGCGCAAAATTTGAAGTGATTCCGCTGGGAAGTGGATCCAAATCCCGTGCCGGACTGTTGGGCGGCCATGTTGATTTGAATGTCCGCCGCGCCTCTGACATGAAGATCAGCGCCGGCCAGATCCGGCCGCTGGCTATCTGCCTGCCGACCAATCCCATTCCCCATGTGGTGGGCGACATTCCCACCGTCACCAGCGTAGTGAAAAAGCCTATTGTGTCTGCTGGATCCTACCGTGCTTTTGTCACTCATCCTGAAGTCAAGAAGAATTATCCCGAACGGTTCCAGGTACTTTACGACACACTGTCCAAGGTGAAGAAGGATCCTGGCTTCATTGAAGAAGCGCAGAAGCTCGGATTTGAGCTGATGGATGACATGGCTCCTGAAGAGCTGATCGAAATGTCTGAAGAGCTTTTCCCCGTCTTTGAAAAGTACGCGGACGTCTACAAGAAGAACCAGTAAAAACGGGTCATACTGCCGCCGGGGCATCTGCCCGGGCGGCAGGACCATGAGGAACAAACAATGAATACCCCCCCCGCGCTCGTTTTGATTGGGGAGAGCTGATCATCCCCGGATTGGCCATATTGTACACGGTGGCCAACCTCATTGATCAGGTCATCAAGGAAGTGGAATGGAAAACGTTCATGTACAGCGTGCTGATCGGCGCAGGAGTCTTCATCACCGCGGGGATATGCGTCATTCACGCCATTCTTTTTTCAAAACGCCGTGTTGTGACAGATGAAGAGCGTGCCGAAGGCCGCATCAAGTTCCGTAAGATAAGTGTGTTTCTTCTGCTTTCCGTCGGCTTCATTCTGTCCCTGGATTATCTGGGATATTTCATTGCGGTACCGTTGTTTTTGATTGTCATGTTCTGCTGGTTGCGCGTTCGTCCCTGGTGGAAGGTGATTCTGCTGTCAGCCGCTATGCTGGCTCTGGTTCACTTCCTGTTTGTGGACTGGGCGGGAATGGCGCTGCCCGTGGGCTGTCTGTTCGCCGATCTGGGCTGACACCACTGCAAGCTGAAGGGAGATAGTGCGTCATGGATATTTCGCTTGCATATGTTCTCGATTTGATCATTACCCACGCCCATGTGGTGCTGTTTGGCGTTGTTGTGGGCATGATTGTCGGTGCCACGCCGGGTCTTACTTCATCGAATAGCACGGCCATCATGTTGCCGTTCATTTTGACGCTGGATCCGACAACCGGCACCATCTTCGTGATCAGCCTTCATGCCGGTGCCCAGGTGGGCAACTCGTTTCCTGCCATTCTGTTGAATATCCCGGGCACGCCTTCGTCAGCCGTGACGACACTGGAGGGGTATCCACTGGCCTGCGAGGGCAAGGCCAGTCTGGCACTGGGCGTGTGCGTCCTGGCTTCCGCACTGGGGGGCCTGATCGGGGGGGTTGTCTCCATCTTGTCGGTACCGTTGCTGTCGTCGGTCGCCCTGGAGTTCAGCCCGGTCGAGCTGACCATTATCATTTTGTTCGGACTTGTGATTATCGGCCAGATTTCGCAAGGGGGCGTCTGGAAGGGGTTTCTTTCCGGTCTGTTCGGTCTCATGGCCGCCACATGCGGGCCCGATCCCATGTGGGGCGTGTACCGTGGCGATTTTGGCATCGTGCTGTTGTATGACGGGATCCCCATTGTTTCGTGTCTGGTTGGACTGCTGGCGTTTAGTGAAATGTTCAAGCTCCTTATCGAAAAGGATAAACAAGCTGAGGTACTGCAGCAGAAAATCAGTCTGAAGCTCATCCTGCAGGGGTTCCGGGAGGTGCTCAAGCGCCCTGTGGAGACGCTGCGTTCAGCCTTTATCGGGCTGGTGGTCGGTGCCATTCCCGGTGCCGGGGGCAGTATCGCCGCTCCTATCGCCTACCAGCAGTCCATGACCTTTTCCTCCCCTGAAGAAAAGGCCCGCTTTGGCAAGGGGAGCATCAGCGGGCTTATGTCTGCCGACGTCTCCAACAATGCCTGCGTGGGAGGCGCGCTGATTCCCCTGATGACGCTGGCGCTGCCGGGTTCGTCAACCGATGCCGTCCTGTTGGTGGCGCTTTCCTTCCACGGCCTGGTGCTCGGGCCGGAATTTCTGACCATGAATGGCGATATGGCCTATGCGGTATTGTTCAGCCAGTTCACGGCCGCGTTCTGTATCGCTTTTGTGGGTGTACTGCTGGCCTGGGTAGCCGGGCGGATCATCAATGTCAGCATGACCGTGCTTATCCCGATCATTTCCATCCTGGCCTTTATTGGCGGTTTTGCCGAGACACAGCTGACTTTTGGCATCTGGATCATGCTGCTCAGCGGGATTCTTGGTTATTTTATGAAAAAGTACCAGTATGTCCCCCTTGCCTTCCTGCTTGGTCTGGTTCTTGGCAGCAAGTTTGAAACCAACCTGTTCTGTGGGCTGCGCATGGGGCACAACTCATTCAGCATTTTCTTTGAAGGACCGATCGCGCTAACCCTTTGGGGGCTTTTGGCCCTGACCATCACCTTCCCCTGGCTGCACAACCTTTACCGTACTCGGCGTGCCGGCAGGTAATCCCAGCTTTAGATAAGGAGTTTTCATGGAAACGGCGACTCTTTCCGAACGTTTTTCCGCAGCCCTTGCAAGGGTGAGCTATGACGATTTGCCCGCAACGACACGGGAAATATTGCTTAATGAGTGCATTGACGCCTTTGGTTTGATGCTTGCTGCCCGTCAGGCGCCCTACGTCCGCCAGGCGCTGGCCAGCTGGGATGGCCAGGGCAATTGTACGGCCGTAGGTCATGACAAGGCCCTTGATCCGGGGGGAGCCGCGCTGGTAAACGGCATGGCCATTCATGGGGAAGATTTTGACGACACCTTGGAAGGCGCCCCTATCCGTGTGGCCGCAATGACGCTGCCGGCCGCCCTGGCTGCCGCTGAACAGTTTGAGCTGGACGGAAAAAGTTTTCTGCGGGGGCTGGCCGTGGGGCTGGAATCCGTGTGCCGCCTGAACAGAGTTGCAGCCGGCAAGATCCACTGCCAGCATTTTCATCCTGTGGGGGTTATTGGCACCCTGGCCGCATCGGCCGGTGTGAGTTCCACTCTGGGCTTTGATGCCAGGACCATGGCGCAGGCCTTCGGTGTGGCCGGCAGTTTTTCGTCGGGTATCATTGAATATTTCAGCGAAGGCGCCTGGACCAAGCGGCTGCATCCCGGCTGGGCCGCCCATTCGGGATACCGTGCTGCGAGGCTGGCCCAGCAGGGATTTGTGGCCCCGCGCAAGATTTTTGAAGGTCCGCACGGATTCTTCAAGGCTTTTGCCGCTCCAGGTACGGACCTGCAGTTCCAGAATCTTACCGAAGGAGTGGGCGAAGTCTGGCAGATGGATCTGATCACGTTCAAGCCCTACGCCTGCGGCACCATGATCCATCCCTTCATTGACTGCATGATCCGTCTTGCCAGGCAGGGCGTGGATGCCGAAGCCATTGCAGACATCGAATGCAAGACCAGTCAGGGCTATTCGCGTCTCTGGGAGCCGCTGCCTGCCAAGCAGAATCCTCCCAGCGGCTACGCCGCCAAGTTCAGTGTCCCGTGGTGCATGGCCATTGGCTTCTTTGAAGGCGATGCCGGACTTGCACAGTTCAACGATGAAAAGGTCAAGGACGAACGTGTGCTGCGCCTTTCACGCAAGATCCATTTCCTGTATGATCCGGATGACGAGTATCCGAACAACTATACAGGCCGGATTAAGGTGACCATGAAGGATGGTTCTGTCGTGGAACTCTCGCAGATGCACATGCGCGGCGGCGCCCGTGAACCGCTTACGCGCGACGAGCTTGTAGCCAAGTACCGGAGCAACGTGCTGTATGGCGGCTGGACGGCCGAACAGGGGGAACGGCTGCTTGACTTTATCATGAGTCTGGAACAGTGCCGGAATATCAGCGCATTGCGCGAATTCAGAAAATAACGGAGCTGCCGGAGTCTGAAACAGGCTGTTTCAGACTCCGGTGCGGCAACACATTGCGAGGATGACCATGATGGGCCCTCTTCCCGCGCTGCTGGCGTGTGGTTCAGCTGGTGGCCTGCTGTTCCACTGGCTTAAAGTTCCCGGTGGTCCCATGGTGGGTGCCATGCTGGCGGTTATTGCGCACAACCTGCTTATATCCGAGAGTGTCGTGCTGCCTTCTGCCCTCAAGACAGGCACGTATATTCTTATGGGTATTGTCGTCGGCAGCATGTTTCGTCCGTCCATGCTGGGCATTCTGCGGGACTCCTGGTACATGCTGCTCATTTCATCCGCTATTTTGTTTACTGCCGGCTTCTTCAGCGCCTATCTGGCCTACAAGACCGGCACGCTCAGCGCCACCAGCGCCTATCTGGCAACCAGCCCCGGAGGTCTGAACGCACTTACCGGGATGGCGGCCCAGATGGGAGAAGACGCGCCTATTATTTTGCTCTATCAGATGACACGTCAGTACGCCGTAATTCTGCTCGCGCCCCTGATCGGAAAATGGCTGTTGCGCTAGAAACACGGCTTCTCATTGCGCCGTTGCGGCAATGCCGTAGAGTCTGACAGTTTGTTAGAAAACTGAAAGACTTTTTTCAGAAGATAGATTCAGTGCCTTATCTTTGTATTTTTTATATTGTTATGAATATTATGTATTGACTTTGAAGTTGATGAGTTAAAGAATGTTATTAATAATATTTTATTGTAAATTAAGATATTTTTTAACATGAATGATTTTTTTGTCATTAAAATAAAATTTATAACAGAGTCTATTGTTTTTTGCAGGGCTGTTGTCATACAACTGAAAGAAGCAGGCAGTTGTTGCATAGAGGCAGTATGCTGGTTTCTTCATGCTGTGAAGCTGTATCTACGCCAGGGCATACGTCTACAATGCCGCGTGATGTGCTAAAAAAGCGGGTACGCGCATTGTTATGGCAGGACAGCTGGTACAGGAGGGCTGGAGAAAATTTCCGGGAGCCATCTCAGACGCTGTTTTTGGGTATGTACAGCTGGATGCGTTGTACTGGTTGCAGTTTGTTGCAGCAGACAGTGACGTTATGGAACGCCCCGTATCCGCGTGGTGTCGCGCCAGATACGGGGCCTTTCTGTATCGTATGCAGGATAGTGCAGCAAACAGGCTGTTGGCTGCACCATGTTATGCGTTCAGATGCCTGCTCAGAGCTTCATTGACCACGGCGGGATTGGCCCGTCCTTTCATGCGGCGCATGACCTGCCCCACAAAGAAAGCCATCAGCTTTGTCTTGCCGCCTCTGAAGGCTTCCACTTCGGCCGGGTTTTCGGCAATGACAGCCAGCACGACGCTGTCAATGGCCGAGGTATCCGAAACCTGAGCCAGGCCTTTCTGCTTGACATACTCTTCGGGTGACCCTCCGTCCTTGAGCAGATCGGGGAAGATATCGTGGGCAATTTTGGTTGAAATGAGCCCGGAATCCACAATGCGCGCCAGCTCAGCCAGCTGTGCGGGAGTCATGGCCACCCTGTCGAGGGTGACGCCGTCCTGGTTGATCGCACGCAGCAGCGGTCCGAGGATAAAGTTGGCGATTTTACGGGCCTGCTGGGGCGACCAGGCGGCCACAGACGCTTCAAAGAAGGCGCACAGGGCAGGATCGGCGATCAGGGTTTCGGCGTCGGCGGCGGGAATCTGCCATTCCTGAATGAAGCGGTTCAGCCGTGCCTCGGGCAGTTCGGGGAGGGAAGCGCGCCAGGCCTCCAGCTTTTCCGGATCGATGTGCACGGGCAGCAGATCCGGTTCCGGGAAATACCGGTAATCCTGGGCTTCTTCCTTGCTGCGCATGGGCAGGGTAATGCCTTTGGCACTGTCGAACAGGCGGGTTTCCTGCACGATGGCGTTGCCGTCCTCAAGCTCATCCTGCTGGCGGGCAATTTCGTACTCAATGGCTTTCTGAACGTGGCGGAAGGAGTTGAGGTTCTTCAATTCCGTCCGGGTGCCGAACGCTTCCTGTCCCACAGGGCGGATGGAGACGTTGGCGTCACAGCGGAAACTCCCTTCCTCCATGTTTCCGTCACTGACGCCAAGGTGGGTGACGATGGCGTGCAGGGCCTTCAGATAGGCCACGGCTTCCTCGGCGCTGCGCATGTCGGGCTCGGAGACGATTTCGACCAGCGGCACACCGGCGCGATTGAGATCGACATAGCTCACGTTGTCCACGGCGGAATGGATGTTTTTACCGGCGTCGTCCTCAAGGTGGATGCGCGTGATGCCTATGCGCTTGGTCTGGCCGTCAACAGTGATGTTCAGGTGACCGTGTTCACAGATGGGCTTTTCAAACTGGGAAATCTGGTAGCCTTTGGGCAGGTCGGGATAAAAGTAGTTCTTACGGGCGAACACCGAGTCGTTATTGATGGTGCAGTCCACGGCAAAGCCCAGTCGCGCTGCGTATTCGACGGCCTTTTCGTTCAGAACGGGCAGAACACCCGGCATGCCTGCGCACACTTCACAGACGTTCTGGTTCGGCTCAACGCCGAACGTTGTGGGGCAGGAGCAGAAGAGCTTGGACCGCGTGGCCAGGTGCACATGCACTTCAAGCCCGATAACCGCTTCGTATTTCATGCAAAACTCCTTATGGGGGCCCTGGCCGGAACACTGGCGGCCATGGGATGTCATTGTTGTGCCGGCAGGACAAAACCGCAGCGGTTAAGCCGGCGGTAATAGGCCTGCGTTGTGGGGATGGCCAGCCAGAGCGCCCTGGGCTGTCCCTGCACGCGCAGGATGTCGCCAGGTTTCATGGGAACGCCGTCCTGGCCGTCGACGGTCAGGAACGATTCCGGCGTCGTGTCATCCACGCGGATATCCACCTGACTTGCAGCAGGCAGAACCATGGAGGGAAAGCGTGACAGAAAAGGCGAAATAGAAGCCAGGGACAGCGCCTCGACTTCAGGATGGATCAGGCTTGCTCCGGCGGAGAGGGCATAGCCGGAGGTGCCTGCAGGCGTGGAAACCAGCACGCCGTCGGCCCGCAGGGCTCCCAGGGGCTGTCCGTCTATGGCAACGTGCAGGGTCAGCACCCTGGCCAGGGCACAGCGGCTGACAACCACGTCGTTGACAGCGAACCCGCTGGCGGATTCGGGTACACTGCCGCGGCGCAGAATCTCCCAGCGCAGGGCAAGGCGGCTTGCCAGCGGCAGGCGTCCTTCCACCAGCTCATCGACGGCGTTTTCCCATCTGTCGGCAGGCACTTCTGTCAGAAAGCCCACCTTGCCGAAGTTGACGCCGAGCAACGGGCAGACTGTGCCGGGCGTAAGCAGAGAGAGGAGATGTCTTGCCACACCGACCAGTGTTCCGTCGCCGCCCAGGACGATTACGGCACAGCGGTCTTTGCCCCGGGCAAAAAAACTGTCCATGGCGCCGGTTTCACCGGAGGCGGCAAGGCAGACGTCCAGACCGCGCCGCTCCATGCGGTGGCGCATGGCCTCGGCGGTTTCGTGTGCCCTGGCGTGCCCGGACTTGGCAACAAGCAAAAGACGGGTTGGGGTGTGCATACCGGGTATATGTAGTCAAAACCGGCCATTTGGGCAAGAGCAGGAAGACCGGTTCACAGGGGTGGATCACAGCTTCTCCGGCATATGATCAGGCTGAGGGCGGGACGTGTTCCGGGCATTTGTGTCATGGGCTTTCTGCAGGAAAAGGCGTAGGCTGGACAGGGTGTTGCGGACGCGTGTTCCAGAGTGCCATATGCTGTTGTGCTGACAGGCGTGCAGGCTGTCCCATCGCAGGAGAGCCTGCCTGACGCGCGGAGATCGTGTGCAGCGTGCAACAGGCAGTGCCTTGCCGCAAGGCCATCGTCCCCCATGGCCTGTGCTGATACAGGTGCTGCGTCGGATGGCGGTGTACGTCTGAGAAAGACCCTGCTGTTTCTGTGAATGACGGCAGGATGTCGGGCATCGGCCGGGCGTATGTGAAGAAAGAAGTTCCTCTGGTGGTGCGCTTCTGTGCAGGGTGCGGGGAATCGCCCTGCCAGGGGGAATGCCGGCCAACCTATACAGGCAGGGCATTGTGGAAGCCTGACAGGACAATTGCCTGTGTACCCGGCAGGTTGTAAAGTATGAACCTTTGAGCTATAGATATTCCCTTGCGTTTCCGCAAACCTGAATTACGTTTGTTACTGTGCCGGCGATCTCCGTACGGCGATCGATGCCGGCTTATTGTTTTTTTCTGAAGGAGTTATGCCATGCCTCTTTACGAATACCGCTGCGCCGACTGTGGCGCGGAGTTTGAAGAGCTGGCCGGGGCCGACGAAACGCCGGCCTGCCCCAGCTGTCATTCGACCCATACCCGCCGTCTGATGTCCGCGTGCAGCCATCAGGGCTGCTGTGCGCCTCGCGGCAACTATTCGCCGTCCTCGCTGGGAGGTGGCGGAGGCTGTGCCGGTTGTTCCGGAGGCCATTGCGCGACCTGTCATTAGGCAGGGCGCTGCTGGAATGACTTGTTTTTGAACGCTGTACTGCCCGCGCATCACATGATTCCTTGGATCCGACTGAGCGCGGGCGTCCGCCACAAACGCTTTTCTTTCGGGAGGAACGGATGTGGCAGCCGGCAGCATGCCCGGAAGCGGTTCCCGTTGTGCGGGGATGGGTTTTGGGTGTGATCCGCACTTTCGCCGATACCTTTCCGGGCGTTCTGTCAGAGGCGTGCAGGCCTTTCTGGCGTTCGGACAACCGCTTGCCAGTCGTTTCCCCTGTCGGGATACGGGGCGGGCAGCTACAGGGCAGCTTATGAAAAAACTGATTATCGCCACGCGCGGCAGCCAGCTTGCGCTTTGGCAGGCCCGTCATGTCCAGGGCCGTCTGGAGCGCGAACACGGCCTTCCCGTCGAACTGAAGATCATCAAAACCCGCGGCGACATCATTCAGGATGTCCCTCTGGCCCGTGTGGGCGGCAAGGGGTTGTTCGTCAAGGAAATTGAGGAAGCGCTGCTGACCGGCGAGGCCGATCTTGCCGTGCACAGCATGAAGGACGTGCCCATGGAACTGCCTGCCGGGCTGACGCTGGGGGCAGTGCCCGAGCGCGAAGATCCGGTAGATCTGCTGCTCTCTGTACAGTATCCCACGCTGGACGCGCTGCCTGAAGGGGCGCGCGTCGGGACCTGCAGCCTGCGCCGTCAGGCGCAGATCCTTGCCCTGCGGCCGGATCTGCAGGTGGAAAACCTGCGTGGCAACGTGGACACACGCCTGCGCAAGCTGCATGAAGGCCAGTATGACGCCATTGTGATGGCGGCCTCGGGCATGAAGCGACTGGGACTGAGCGCGCCCTTCATGTTCAGGCTTGAACCGCCCGCGTTTCTGCCTGCCGTAGGACAGGGAGCTCTGGGGGTGGAATGCCGCGCTGACAGACAGGAAATCCTTGACGCGCTGGCTTTTCTCGAACACCGGCCGACACGCGTGTGCGTGGAGGCTGAGCGGGGGTTTTCCGCCGGAGTGGACGGAGGCTGCCAGGCGCCCATAGCCGGGTTTGCCACGCTTGACGGCGGCGTTCTGTCTCTTGAAGCGCTTGTTGCCTCCCTCGACGGGAAAAAGGTCATCCGCCTTTCCAGGACTGCCGATGCGGACGCGCCGCGTGAACTTGGCATGACGCTTGCCAGCGATGTGCTTGCCGCCGGAGGCGACGCGTTGCTGGCCGATATTCTTACGACCGGACAGGAAAACGCATGAGCATCAAACCTCTGGCTGCCGACAGGCTGCGCCCGGTTCTGCCGCCTGAGCGCGTTCCGTGGGAAACAAGCGACGCCATCCCCCGCGGCGGGCGGCGCATGCCTCCCCAGCCGCGCGCGTTGCAGGCGCTGGAACTGGCGCTGAATATCCGCCGACCTGGTTTCAATGTCTATCTGAGCGGCCCTGAGAATCTGGGGCGGATTTTTTTGCTGCGTGAATATCTGGAGCCCCGGGCCAGACGGCGGCCTGCACCGCCGGATTTGCTGTACGTCAACCGGTTTGCGGATCAGGATCGCCCTGTGCTTCTTTCTGTGCCTGCAGGGCAGGGACGCAAGCTGCGCACAGCCCTGAATACAGCGCTGGCCGACATCCGCAAGGAACTGACGGCACGCCTGGAGCATGCGTCATACCTCAAAAGGCGTGGAGCCATCCAGAAGGAGTTTCAGGACGCCCGTGCCGAGCTGCTGCACGATATGGACAAGATCGCCGGCGGCAAGGGGTTCAATCTTGACATGGACGAGCAGGGCAGCCTGACGCTGTATCCGCTGATCGAGGGCAAGCGCCTGAGCGAGGAAGAATATGAGCATCTCGACGGGAAGCTCAGGCAGACGCTCAAGCGCCGGGGCAACGCGTTGCTGCAGGCCATGTCAGGCATGGTGCGCAAATTGTCCGATGCTGAAAGAGCGTTCCGTGACGCCGAGCGCGGTCTGGATCGGGACATCATCAGCGAGGTGCTGGCCGACATCCTGAATCCTGTGATTGATCGCGCCATGCGCGCCTGTCCGGACAACGAACCGCTGCGTCAGTATTTTGACGCGCTGCGTGCTGACATCCTGGCCAATCCTGATCTGTTTTTGCCCAAGGACGGCCTGCCCATTGCCGCTGACGGCTCCACCGGGGGACAGGCGCACCCGGCGTCTGCACCCAACGACGATCCGTACCGCTACGAGATCAACGTGTTTGTGGACAACAGTGGGTTGAAGGGCGCGCCCATCGTGGTGGATGATCACCCGACGTCAGCCAATCTGCTCGGCTGTATCGAGCGTGAATCTGAAATGGGTGCGCTGGTCACCGACTTCACCCTGATCAAGGCAGGCAGTCTGCATCGTGCCAACGGCGGATTCCTTATTCTGCGCATCGAGGATGTGCTGCAGCATCCCAGCGCCTGGGAAGGGCTGCTGCGTGCCCTGCGCGCGGGTTCGGCCAGGCTGGATGAAAATGTTGATGCCCCCGAAGGAGCGACCAGAACCAAGGGCATTGAGCCTGCCCCGGTGCCGCTGGATCTCAAGGTCATCCTTGTGGGTAACGAGGATTTGTACGAAACCCTGCTGCTGCATGATCCGCGTTTCAGCAAGCTGTTTAAAATCAAGGCGCAGCTTTCAGGAGCCGTGGATCGTACGGCGCCCAATATCCGTGACTGGTTGAGCCGCACAGCGCGCATCCTTGACGGGGATGCACTGCTGCCGTTTGACCGAGGAGCTCTGGCCGGTCTGGTGGATTTCAGCTCGTTCCTTTGCGAGGATCAGAAAAAGCTTTCACTGCAGTTTCCGATTATCCGCGACGTCATGGTGGAGGCTGACGCGCTGGCCCGCGCCGAAGGCTGCGCGCAGGTCACCCGGGCATACCTCGACAAGGCGCTGGAGGCGCGTCAATACCGCGCCAACCTGGTGGAAGAGCTGTATATGGAGGAATACGACCGGGATCTGCTCAAAGTGCATGTGACAGGCGAGGCCGTGGGCAGGGTCAACGGGCTTTCGGTCAGCATGTACGGCGAATTTGAGTTCGGCCTGCCGCACCTGATTTCGTGTACTGTGGGGGTAGGGCATGGCGGCATTATTGACCTTGAGCGCGAAGCTGAACTGGGCGGCCCCATTCATACCAAGGCGATGCTCATCCTCAAGAGCTACCTAGTTGATCGTTTTGCCCGCAACAAGCCCCTCGTGCTGACGGGGAGCCTTTGCTTTGAGCAGAATTACGGCGGCATTGAAGGCGATTCGGCTTCCGGGGCAGAGCTGGCGGCGCTGCTGTCAGCCCTTTCACAGGTGCCGTTGAATCTCTCTCTGGCCTTTACCGGGGCTGTCAGCCAGTCAGGGCAGATTATGGCCGTGGGCGGCGTTTCGCGCAAGATTGAGGGCTTTTTCGGAGTCTGTGCCAGACGCGGCCTCACCGGTCGGCAGGGCGTCATCATCCCAGCGGATAACGTGGATCACCTCATGCTGCCGCAGCCCATTGTGGACGCGGTGAATGAAGGCCGGTTTGCCATTTATCCTGTGCAGCACATCGTCGAGGCCATGGAGCTTTTGACCGGCATGCCGGTGGGACGTCCGCTCAAGGACGGAGGATTCACGCATGATTCTCTGTTTGACCGGGTGGATCAGCGCCTTCATGAGCTTGGCCGGCTTGCCGAGCACGCCTATGCACGTCCGCTGCGGCGCAGGACGGTGCGCAAGAGCTGAACGGACACCGGCAGAGAATGCCAGGGCAGCCTCTCCTGCAGGGAGGCTGTCCGGATTTTGTCTGGGGTGTCCTCTGCCGTGTGTGACCGTTTGCCGGGGCCTGCCGGGTGCCCGGGGCAGCCTGCCGGTGGTTGCATGGTTTTGCGGGCAGGCTGTGCAGGACGTAAAAGTGCCTCATACGGCTGGCGCGGCGGGTTTCTCCCTGTGCTGTGGTTCGTCAGAGCGCGGCATCACGCCTGCGTGAACGGCTGTTTCTGCTGTGAGATCCAGCTGATGCCGCAGGCTGTGCATGCGGGCGGCGCGGCGTCTGACTGCCGGAGGCGGGAGCGGTGTAAACGGGTTGTCCGGGAAGGCCCGGACAGGGAATGCGGGTCATGGGCTTTGTTCTTGCACTTCTTTCGTCGGCGCTGTTTGGTCTGATTCCGCTGTTTACCCTGCCCATGCTGCATCACGGCATGACGGCGGAGTCCATTTTGTTTTACCGGTTTCTGTTTTCGTCGCTGATGCTCGCGCCCGTGCTGATTGTGCGCCGGGAACGGGTGGCCGTAACCTTCTCGGAGCTTTTCCGGCTGACGGGCATGAGCCTGTTTTATTCGCTTGCAGCCCTGTTCCTGTTCCAGTCATACAACTATCTGGCCAGCGGCGTGGCGTCCACCATTCAGTTCCTGTATCCGTTGCTGGTGGTGATCATCATGGTGCTTGTCTTTCATGAAAAGCTCCAGTGGAGCACTGTGGTGGCGTGCCTGCTTGCTCTGCTTGGCGTGGCGCTGCTTTCCGGAGCCTTTCAGCCAGGCCAGGAGCTCAATGTTCTTGGCGTCAGCCTGGCGTTTGCTTCGGCTCTGACGTGCGGGCTGTATATTATTCTTATTCATGTGGCCAGGCTGACGAACATGAGCGGCATTGTCGTCACGTTTTACCTGCTGCTTGTCGGAACGGTCTATGCACTGGTTTTTGCCGTGGCGCTGGGGCGTTTCTGCTGGCTGCCGTCGTGGCGTGACGCGGGGCTGGCGGCCATGCTTGCCCTTGTTACGGCGGTTATGTCCAATCTGCTGCTTGTCTGGGCCATCAGGATGGTCGGCTCGACGCGGGTGGCCGTCCTTGGCGCCATGGAACCGCTGACTGCCATGCTGGTTGGCGTGCTGGTCTTTTCAGAGCCGTTTGATCTGCCTGTTGCTGCCGGTGTGGGGCTGATCGTCTTTGCTGTGACACTGGTCATGGTGGGGCCGAGGCTTTTCCAGCGTTGCCGCACAGACAGCTGACCTCCTGTCCGTTCTTCCGCCATCAGCGCGGAAACAGCATATTTTTTCAGCGCAGCCCTGGCAGTTTGCTTGCATGCGGGGCCGTTCTAACAGACGCTGAGACAGGCCTCATGTCCTTCTGCGAAAAACCCGGGAACGCTTTTCGGAACAGCAGGACGTGGTGGTCTTGCCGTGGGCCGTTTGGCGACGGTTCCTGGCGGCTGTGCGGAGCGCTGCATCCGCCCTCTGCATCGAAAAACCTTTCCCGAATACGGCACAGCACGCTGCAAGGCTGTGCCATGGCCGTTTTGCTGTATGAGGCCTGCATGATCAATCGCTATGACATCTTGGAACTTGAGGATCGCCTTCAGGAAAGCCTGGGGCGCATTCTGCCCTTTGAGGCGCATGCCATTTATTTCCCCCAGATCGATCGGCCGGAGGAGCCTGTCTGGCTGCCGGAAGAGAACCGGCTGTTTCTGCCCCTGCGCCGTGAAGGGGAGCTGCTGGGCGTTTTTACCTGCCGCGGTGTGGATCCTGCACGGGTGGAAGCGATGTTGCCGGTACTGCCGGCCATTGCCTCACTGTGCCTTGACAACCTGGCACTGTATAAGGCCGGACGGCTGGATGCTCCGACAGGTTTGCTCACGCGGGCGGTGCTGATGGAAACCCTGAACCGCGAGGCCGGATCCATCCGGGCCGCCTTCGAACACGCAGCGGACGGCTCGGGGCAGGAAGAGCGCGGCCGGAAGGGAGGTGATGCCTCCCTGGGGCTCATCGCCGTGCGCTTTGCCGGCATGGAGCAGCTCATCCGTCAGGCCGGGCATGATTTTGCCGAGCGGCTTATGACGCGCATGGCCGCAACGTTGCGTGAGACCATTCCCGGTCAGGCGCTGTGCGCGCGCAGCGGCGAACATGAGATCGCCGTGCTGGTTCCCGGCGGGGATCGCGCGGGATGCGAGCGCCTGGCGATGGAAGCGGTGCACCGCTTGCAGGAGGTGCTGCTGCCTGATCCCTATACCGGGCGCATGACTGGCGTTTTGCCGTATGCCGGATATGTGCTGTTTCCCCATGACATGGACGGGGCCCGGTTCCAGGATCTTGGCGCGCCGGCGGCCACGCTGCTGCACAAGGCCGGGCTGGCCGCTGACGTGGCGCGGGCGCTGCCAGAGACGCTGCACCGCAGCCGAGTCATGGGATACGGCCGTCTCCTGGCCGAAGGCGGGTGCATCCTGCGCCTTCTGCCGCTGTCGTGTGTGGAAATTTCGTTGGGACGCGGTGAAGGGGCCAGGGAGGGGCAGCATTTTTCGGTCTGGTCGGCTGCGACACCGGAAGGTGAGCGCCAGCCGGTGTACAAGGGCGAAATTGTGCTGCTTGAAGTTCGTGAGAACGCCTCCATGGCAGAAGTGCTTCACCTTGGCGATGCAACGTGTCCGTTGCGGCCTGGTGACGCGCTGGTGCTTGAAGCAGAAGACGGCGAAGCCGGGGTCCGGACCAGACAGGAGGCCCCGGCAGACAGTGAGGCGCCGGGGGATGGCCTGTACCGGCACGGGGACTTCCTTGCCCAGCTGGCCAGATCGCGTGAGGGCTGCACGTCGTTTGCCCTGGCGCTGCTGCGCGTGCCGCAGCTGGACAGAGATGCGTCGTCAGTAAAGCTGGGCGGCGTGCTGCGCGTCTGCCGCGAACATTTCCGCAGGGCAGGCTGGGAGTCGGTTCTTGGCGGGCGCTTTGCGCTGAACAGCCTGATCTTTTTCCATCCGCTGGGAGATGAGGCGGCGTTGCGGCGTGTCTATGAGGCTCTGTGCACAGAATTGTCGAGTCTGGTCAGTCTTTCTGCAGACCCCGACAACGGGCCGCAGTCCGCCGCTGTGGGCGCCGGTATCGCGATCTGGCCATTCCTGCATTACCATCAGGGTGAAATGGTGGAATGCGCGCGCAAGGCGCTGGAGTACGGGCTGCTGCTGCCTGAACCGCATGTGGGGGTGTTTGATTCGGTGGCCATCAACATCAGCGCGGACAAGCGCCACTGCCGCGGCGATGTGTTCGGCGCGCTGGAGGAATACCGTCTGGCACTGCTGGCAGACGAGAACAACGCCCTGGCGTGGAATTCGCTGGGGATCTGCATGGCCGGCCTCGGCCGGCACGAGGAGGCGCGGCGGCATTTTGAGGAGGCCCTCAGGCGGTCACCCGATGATGCGGCGCTGACCTACAACCTGGGCACGGCCTGCCTGCGCCTTGGGGACGTGCAGGCCGCGCGGGCTCATTTTGGCCGCTGCCTTGAGCTTAGGCCCGATCACCTGTATGCCGCCCTGCGGCTCGGGCAGATTGCCGAACAGAGCGGCCATGCAGACGAGGCCGAAGCCTTGTATAAGGTTGTGGCCGAGCGCAATTCGGCAAGTTCGTTGCCTTATCAGTCCCTGGCGCGCATTGCCTTGCGCAGGGGGTTGAGCACGACCGCGCGCGAGTATCTGCATCAGGCCCTGCTGCGAGATCCGCGCGATGCCGAGGCACTGATGCTGATGGCCCGGTTGTACCTTGACGGCGGCGAAGACGCGGAACTGGCAGAAAGCCTGGCCCGCCAGAGCGTGGCCTTGCGACCGGATCGCAAAAGCGGCTGGCTTGAGCTGGCCAGGGCACTGGAAGCGCGGGGACTGACCCGCGAGGCCCGCAGCGCCCTGCTGAAGGCAGAAGCCCTGTAAGACTGTTCAGCGTCGTTCCCGCAGCCGGCCAAGACGGGCCAGCACGCGGGCATAGTATTCGTCATGGGCTTCCAGTTCCAGCGAACGCCCCTGGCGTCCGAGATGAAAGACCAGGGCTTCCAGACGGCGCATCTGGCGGACGCGATCCCGTTCGTCCCGGCAGTTTTCGAGCAGATCGAGCAGGGAGTCGATTTCCTTGCGTTCCTCGATTTCCGGAGGCAGGTAGCCGCCGTTGCGGAGGAGTTTGTAGGCCATGCGCAGCTCTTGCGGCACATGGCTGTCGTCCTCCAGCTGGAGAGGCCGGCCCTGTCCGGGAAGGTTGTCAAATTCGCCCCGGTCCTGGGCTTCGCGGATGCGTTCTTCCGCCAGGATGGCAAACAAGTTCATGAAAAAAATCTCCATGGCCGGATAAGCGCTGCAGGCTGGCCGGCTTTGCGACGTGGGGTACCGGGAGGTTCTGCGTGAGTTGCAGCATCGGAGCCGTCATTTTTGATCTGGACGGCACACTGGTCAACAGTCTGGCTGATCTGGCCGGGGCTACCAATTACGTTCTGGCCGGGGCAGGGTATCCTGTACATCCGGTTGAGGCGTACCGCTATTTTGCAGGTAACGGCCTTGGCATGCTGCTGCGGAGGGCTCTGCCCACAGGCCAGCCAGCCTCGGAAGAGGCGTACGCGGAACTTCTGGAACGTGTACGCCAGCGTTACGACGCGCACTGGCATGACCAGACTGTGCCATATCCCGGCATGACTGGCCTGCTGGAGGAGCTCATGCGGCGCGGACTGCCGAGCATGGTGCTTTCTAATAAGCCCGATCCGTGGGTGGCTCCGTGTGTAGAGCATTTTTTCCCTGGAGCGCGCTTTGAGGTTGTGCGTGGTGCGCTGCCCGGCGTGCCGCACAAGCCTGATCCGCAGGCAGCACTGGAGCTGGCGGCACGGGTAGGGATTGCGCCCGAACGTGTGGCCTTTGTCGGTGACAGCGGCGTGGATATGAGCACGGCGGTGAATGCCGGCATGCAGGGCTTTGGCGCGACATGGGGCTTTCGTGAACGCGAGGAACTCCTGACTGCCGGGGCGCGTGCGCTTCTGGAACAGCCGGCCGATCTGCTGGACTGGCTGTAGCCGCGCCGGGCAAGCTGTTGAAGCCTTTGTGCCATGGGCCGCTTCTTTCCATAGTGCAAGGGCTTTTTCCTGCCCTGGCTTGCTTCAGAATCGTTTTAACGTGTGGCGGCAGAGGCGTGCGTGCCTGTGCCGAAGGCACTGCGGGACTGGTTTCAGGCCGTTGATCGGGATCTGTTGAAAGCAGCCCGGCGTTGTTCAGATCCGCAGGGACGCAAGGGGGATATGAGAGGGACTGCATGCCGTCAGCCCGTGCGTCAGGGCTGCACAACCGTCATGGCATGGGCGTCGTGCACGTGTCATGATAGAGGTCCCATGCAGCAGTGCCTGATGCCGGAGTACGCTTTTTCCAGACAAGTCCGCTCCGGCCTCTGTCTTCCTGCTGTATGCGCGGCGAGACGAGCGCAGGCTTTTTTTTGAAGTGGAAAGGCCGCCGGTTTCCAGCAATGGAGACCGGCGGCCTTTCGCAGTTAGGCAGGGCAATGGTTATTCAGCGTTTTTTGTCTTGTCCGGGAGGAAGGAGGCCAGAATGCCTACCGACAGCAGGCCCGCGACGACGGCAAGGCTGATCATGGGCGAGATATGGATAACGCCGGCCACATCGAGCAGCATCTTGATGCCGATATAGGCCAGGATGACGATCACCGACTTTTCAAGATGTCGCAGATACCGCTTGGCGGCTGCGAGCAGGAAGTACATGGACCGCAGACCGAGGATGGCAAAGATGTTGCTGGTGTACACCAGGAACGGATCGGACGTGATGGCAATGATGGCCGGCACCGAGTCAAAGGCAAACATGACGTCCGAGATTTCCACGACGACAAGGCAGAGGAACAGCGGCGTGGCTTTCCAGACCAGATGGTTGTTGGGACCATGGGGTGCCTTGACGAAGAAGTCATGGCCGTTGAGGCGTGGATGCACAGGGAGGACTTTCTGCGTCCAGCGTATTGCCCAGTGATTGGAGTAGTCGACAATCTCTTCTTTTTCCGTGTGCATGGACTGCCACATTTTCCAGGCCGTCCAGAGGACAAAGACCCCAAAGCCGGCCAGGGCGTAGGGACCAAAGACGGCAACCAGTGAAGTTCCTGCGGCGACAAAGATAAGCCGCATGACCATGGCGCCGAGAATGCCGTAATACAGCACCCTGTGCTGCATGTTGTCACGGATGGAGAATGAGCCGAAAATGGCCATCATGACGAAGAGATTGTCAACGGAAAGCGATTCTTCCAGCAGATAGCCGGTAAGAAAAAGCTGTGCCTTGTCCGCGCCTTCAGTAAAACCGATATATCCGGCAAAAAGCATGGCAAGCGAGACCCAGCCTGTAGTCCACATAGCCGCGTCACGGGCCGAAACGGGTTTGTCGTTACGGTGAAAGTGCAGATCAAGCCAAAGACAGAAGGCTACGAGGCCGAAAAAGACCAAGACTTCGGTGATGGTGTGTTCGCCAAGCATACGCACGCTCCTTAGGAAACATGTTCCACCGGAGGGACACAAAAAAGACCCTCCGGCAATCTCAATTGCCGCGAAGGTCTCACTAATCGAGCTGTGTACTCGACGACAGTGCCAGATCTGCGTGCAATCCGCCGCGATCATGCTGTTGACACTGTCCGGGTTTCTATTGAACCCAGTTACTCCCCTTAACGCGGGCTAACTATAGCCACGAGGGAAGAGCTTGTCAAGAAAAAGGATGGAACCTGTAAGGAAGAATGGATTTTTTGTTGCTGCACCGGCAGGGGGGCAGGCGAAAAATGCGCAGGTGCGTAAGGGAAAATGTCAGGCAGGGGGCAAGCAAGTCGGCCGCCTGTCACGCCGGTGCAGGAGGTTGCCAGAGGGCCGGAGGCGGTGAAGTGCCAGGGGAGCGTATCCCGGTGTGTATTATAACAGCATCCCGCCGGAGGCAGAATCTCCGGCGGGATGTATGATGTCCAGGCGAGGCTGTGTGAGCGCGGTTACAGCTCAGGCGGGAGCTCCCGGAGCTGATCGTAACTGAAGACAGGGCCGTCGACACAGACCAGCTTGCCGCCGATGTTGCAACGGCCGCACAGGCCGACGCCGCACTTCATGCGCTTTTCCAGCGTGGTGAAGATCTGTTCGTCGGGGAAGTTCATGTCCTTCAGGGCCATGAGTGTGAACTTGATCATGATGGGCGGGCCGCACAGCACGGCGATGCAGTTGTCGGGCCTGGGCGCGAGCTCCTTGAGCACGTTGGGGATGAGGCCCACCTTGTGCGTGTCGTCCACTGTCCAGCCCTCGGCCGGATTGTCGATGGTCAGCACGGCATTCAGATTCGGATCGGCCAGCCATTCCTTGATGTCGTCCTTGTAGGAGAGATCTTCAGGGGTCTTTGCGCCATAGAGCAGGCTGATCGTGCCATAGTCCTTCTTGTTGTCCAGAAGGTAGAGCATGATGGTCCGGATAGGTGCCATGCCGATGCCGCCGCCGATGAAGAAAATGTCCTTGCCCTTCCATTTGGCATAGGGGAAGAAGTTGCCCAGCGGGGCGCGCACGCCGATTTTATCGCCGACATTGAGCTTGTGCAGGGCGCTGGTCACTTCACCGGCTTTCATCACCGAGAACTGCAGATAGTCCATGCGGGTTGGCGGCGAATTGATGACGAACGTGGATTCGCCGACGCCGAACAGCGAGAGCTGGCCCACCTGGCCGGGTTCGAAGTGGAACGCCTTCATGCGTTCCTCATCGTCAAGTTTGACGCGAAACGTCTTGATGTTATGCGTTTCCTGCACGATCTCCACAACGGTGGCGACTTCTGGCAGGAGCGGATTGAGTTCGTTCATAGCGCTGTCCTTTTATTCCTCAATGGCCTTGACCACAATTTCGCGGATATCCAGCGAGACGGGGCACTGGGCGATGCAGCGGCCGCAGCCGGTGCAGGAGAAACGGCCGTCCGGTGAATATTCGGTCGAATACCAGTATTTGTGCGAAACACGGTTGCGCATGCGTGCGGCTTTGACCATGCGCGGGTTGTGGCCGCTGGCTTCACGGGTGAACATGGGCGACATGCAGTAGTCCCATGAGCGCAGGCGCTGGCCACCCTGTTCGCTGGCGGGGTCGCCTTCGTCGGTGATGTTGAAGCACTGGCAGGTCGGGCACATGAACGTGCAGGCCCCGCACGACAGGCATTTGGCTGTCTGGGCGATCCAGAAGTCCATGTCGGTGAACCGGGCCTTGAGGCGTTCGGCCGCCTTGGAGAGATCCTTGCGGGGCGTCACGCGTTTGGCCGCTTCAGTACGCAGTGCGCGGGCTTCATTCAGCTTGTCCGAACCGTCCGGCAGACCGGAGCCGGCCAGCAGATCGTTGCCTTTCTGTGAAATGCCTTCGAGCACATAGCCGCCCTGTACGGCGGTCATGAGCACGTCGGAGCCTTCAGGACTTGCCGGCCCCCCGTTGACCCAGGTGCAGAAGCAGGTAGGGGTGGGGTTGTCGCAGGTGTGCGTAATGATGAGTGTCGCGTTGCGCCGGGCTTCGTAATAGGGGTCCTTGAACTTGCCGCCCAGATAGGCCTTGTCCAGAGCGACAAAGCCGCGGGCGTCACAGGAGCGGCAGCCAAACAGCACGGTGGGCTCGGCCTTGACGGGCGCCTTGAGCGTGAGGCTCACCTTGTCGAGCTGCTGGGGATCCTTGGTCGTCTTGTAGGATACGAGCGTTTCGCAGGCGGGGAACATCACTCCCTTGGGCGCGACGGTGGCCTTAAGCGGCACCGGGGCTTTGTCGCCTTCCTTCCAGGGACGGAAGATGATGGCTTTCCCTTCCCGGCGCGGCGCGAACACGCGGTAGTTCTGGGCAAGTTTGGCCAGCCACGGAACAAGGCCCTCAGTGGCCAGAAAGCAGATGGTCATGGCTTAGGCCCTCTCGATATGATGTTCGGGGATATTCTTTTCTTCCACTTCGTAGCCCAGGAACGGCGGGATGGCGTCGGCGTCAGTGCCTGGCTGATAGCCGTCGAACAGACGCTGGACGATGCGGCCCGTCTGCATCTTGAGTGCGCCGACCGGGATGCCCACCGGGCAGGCGCGGTTGCACTCGCCGCAGCCGGTGCAGCGGCCGGCCAGATGCAGGGCGTGAATGAGCTGGAAGAAGAACTTGTTGGTTACCGTGTCGTCCTGGGTTACCCAGTGCGGTTCACGGCTGTCAGCAACACACACTTCACGGCATACGCACATGGGACAGGCGTTGCGGCAGGCGTGGCAGCGGATGCAGCGTTCCATCTGGCCTTTCCAGAAGCCCATGCGCTGATCCAGCGTGAGCGAATCAAGGTAGGCCATGATGGCGGCCGGTTCCGGCACGGCGTCTTCGGCGACGGTCACGGGTTCACCCGCAAAGTGATCATAGACCTTGGCGCTGGGCATCTTGCAGGCGCGGCACTTGTCCTGAGCGATGTCGTTCATGGACATCGTGTATTCGGTGCCGTCAGCGGTAACGGTCAGCGTATCGCCCTTGCCGCTCACGGCGCTGACGCGGGCGGCCGTATTGCCGATCTTGGCCAGAATGCGGTCGGTGCTTACCGTGCCGTTGCAGCCCATGGCGAAGATTTCCACCGCGTTGCGGTCAATGAGCTTTTCCTGCAGAAGCTCCACAAGGCCCTTGCTGTCACAGCCCTTGACCACAACGCCGACTTTCTTGGCCGGCGGAATGGGATCGCCGCGCTTGACGCCGACCATGGCGGCGTCCTGGGCTTCCTTGATAAGCTGGGTGATCATGTTCGCCGTGGAGTGGATGTTGAACGGGCCCCAGATGAGCCTGTCCACATCTTCGGGCTTGCGCATGTGCAGGGGCGTGGCGTGGATGGGGTCGTAACCCTGCTGCCAGCCGACAACACAGTGCAGATGGCCGTCGGCCAGCGCGTCGCGGATTTGCTGTTTCAGCTCGTCAAGTGCGGGATTGCCGCCGCAGTCCAGCGGGCGCACAAGGCTGGTCAGCGCGCCCGGCAGATCGTAGATGGGCTCGGCGTCCTTGAAGCGCGGCGCAGGGCCAAGCTTGTGGATGCGATCGGTGAAGGCCGTGACAACCTGCTGCCAGCGCTGTCCTTCAGACGCCGAAACCCAGGTGTACTCGAAGCGGTCGGGGTTGATGCCGATGATGGGCAAAAACTCCTTGAGCAGCTCGAGACGCCGGCGGGCGTAGAAGTTGCCGGCCGAATAGTGGCAGTCACGCGGGTGGCAGCCCGACACAAGCACGCCATCCGCGCCGGAGAGCAGGGCCTTGAGCGGAAACAGCGGATTCACGCGTCCGGAACAGGGGACACGGATAATGCGCAGGTCCGTGGGCTGGGTGGCGCGGGCCACCCCGGCGGTGTCGGCGCCGCCGTAGGAGCACCAGTTGCAGAGAAAGCCCACGATCCGGAGTTCTTTGCCTGTCAGCACTGACATAGGGCGTTTACCTCCGCAAGAATCTGGTTGTCGGTGAAGTGGGAGAGCTGGATGGCGCCCTGCGGGCAGGTTGCCACGCACAGGCCGCAACCCTGGCAGACGGCCTCAATGACCTGGGCCTTGACTTCGCCACGGATGGACTGCTTGGTAATGGCCTGGAACGGGCAGACGTCCACGCATTTGCCGCAGCCCACGCAGCGCTTGATGTCCACGACCGAAATCTGCGGATCGCTTTCAAGCTGCGGCTTGGAGAGCAGGCCGATGACCTTGGCGGCAGCGCCGCTGCCCTGGGCCACGGACGAGGGGATGTCCTTGGCGCCCTGGCAGGCACCTGCCAGGAACACGCCTGCGGTATTGGTTTCCACAGGGCGGAGCTTGCAGTGCGACTCCATGAAGAAGCCGTAGTGGTCGTAAGAGATATGCAGTGTTTCCGCAAGCTTTCCGGCGCCTTTTGCGCCTTCCACGCCCACGGCGAGCACCACCAGATCAGCCAGCACCTCAACAGGCTTGCCCATCAGCGTGTCAACGCCGCGCACAAGGTACTGTCCCCGGCCGTTGGGCTGGATGCAGGAGACGCGGCCGCGGATGTATTCGGTGCCGTATTCTTCCATGGCGCGGCGGGTGAACTCGTCATACATCTTGCCCGGGGCGCGGATGTCCATGTAAAAGACATAGGACTGGGAATCGGGGATGTGGTCCTTGGTCAGTACGGCCTGCTTGGCCGTGTACATGCAGCAGAAGCCGGAGCAGTAGGGGCGGCCGATGGAGCGGTCGCGGGAGCCGACGCACTGGATGAAGACCACGCTTTTGGGCTCCTTGCCGTCGGAGGGGCGCTGGATGTGTCCGCCTGTGGGGCCTGCGGCCGAAAGGAGCCGTTCGTACTGCAGGGAGGTGATCACGTCGGGGTAGCGGCCTGCTCCGTATTCGCCGTACACGGTCCAGTCCATGAGATCATAGCCTGAAGCCGCAACAATGGCGCCCACCTGTTCGGTGATCACTTCGTCCTGCATTTCGTAATTGATCGCACCCGTGGGGCAGACCTTGGCGCACACGCCGCACTTGCCGTCCTTGATTTTACGGCAGTAGTCGGGGTTGATGGCGGCCTTTTTGGGAATGGCCTGCGGGAACGGGATGTTGATGGCCGTGGTGGGGCCCATGAACTCGTTGAATTTGTCGGGCGTCTTCTTGGAGGGGCATTTTTCGGTGCACAGCCCGCAGCCGGTGCATTTGGACCAGTCCACATAGGTGGCACGGCGCTTGATGCTCACGGTGAAGTTGCCCACATAGCCGCTGACATTGGTCACTTCGGAAGCCGCCAGCAGCTTGATGTTGGGGTGCTGAGCCACGTCGACCATCTTGGGGCCGAGGATGCAGCTTGAGCAGTCCACGGTGGGGAAGGTCTTGTCGAGTTTGGCCATCTTGCCGCCAATGGACGTCTCGCGTTCGACCATGACGACCTGAATGCCCGCGTCGGCACAGTCGAGTGCGGCCTGAATGCCGGCCACACCGCCGCCGATGACAAGCACTTTTTTGACGGAGTCGAATTTTTTCGTATAGAGCGGCGCGTCGCGGCGCAGCTTTTCGACAGCCATGCGGACCAGTTCGGTCGCCTTGTTGGTGTTGGCTTCCTTGTCCTTGCCGATCCACGAAACGTGTTCGCGGATGTTGGCCATTTCAAACATGTAGCGGTTGAGTCCCGCACGCTCCACCGTACGGCGGAAGGTGGGCTCGTGCATGCGCGGTGTACAGGAAGCCACGACAACGCCGTCAAGGTGATGTTCCTTGACAGCGGCTACGATTGCGTCCTGCCCCGGTTCGGAGCAGGCGTACATGGTATCGGTGGCGAAGGCGACATCCGGGAATGCCGTGGCGTTTTTGGCCACCTGTGCGCAGTCGACCGTACCGGCGATGTTGGAACCGCAATGGCAGATGAATACACCGATTCTCATGCCGAAATCTCCTTGCCTATCTTCTGCAGGGCGGCGGCCGGGCTGACGCTCAGCTTATCCAGCGCCAGGTCGCTGTCGGGCAGGCCGAGGGCAATGCCCATCAGCTGCGTGAAGTACAGCACCGGCATATCGTATGAAACGCCGGACGCCTTGGCGGCCTGCTCCTGACGCAGGTCGAGGTTCATGTGGCACAGCGGGCAGGCCACGGCAATCATGTCCGCGCCGAAGGTTGTGGCCGCGTCCAGCAGACGGGCGCTCAGCCGGGCGGTGATATCACGGCGCGGGATGCCCATGGCGGCGCCGCAGCATTCTGTCTTCAGCGGGAAGGGGACGACTTCCGCGCCCAGGGCCTCAAGCAGCCGGTCCATGGACGTCGGGTTTTCCGGGTCGTCGAACTGCATGATGGGTGCCGGACGGCTCAGAAGGCATCCGTAGTAAGGCGCAATTTTCAGTCCCTTGAGGGGACGGGTGACCTTGGCCGCGATGTTTTCAAGGCCGTAGTCTTCCACCAGCAGCTGGAGAATCGAATAGGTTTCCGGCAGGGGCTCTTCACCCTTGGGGCCAAGAGGCGGGCAGGGCGAGTCCAGGAGCTTGTCGACTTTTCTGCGGAATTCCTGATTGGCCATGTGATGGCGGGCAGTCTTCAGATTGGCCAGGCAGCTGGGGCAGGGCGTGGCCAGCTTGGTAGCTCCGCTCTGCTTCATGGCTTCTGCCGCAAGAGACAGATTACGGGCGCTTAAGGCAGCGGACAGCAGTGTGTCAGTGGCGTGGGCCGGCGTGGAGCCGCAGCAGCTCCAGTCGGCAAGTTCCTGCAGATAGATGCCCAGCGCCGAACAGACGGCCTTGGTGGAGATTTCGTATTCCACCGAGGTCCCTTTGCCCGAGCATCCGGGGTAGTACGCAAATTTCATGGCAGATCCTCTTTACATCCGCGGTGCGGCAGCCTTCGTTGGCAGGACGGCGTCGCAGCGGGCTGTTGGACGTCAGGGGGCCCTCAGTCGTCGTATTGCTGCATATCGTTGAACCGCTTGAAAATACGGCTCACAGCAGCCTTGCCCCGGATCAGATGGGGCAGATAGGGCATCTTTTTCTTGGGCAGCATCCGCGGCGCAAGATCAAGGTCAGTATAGAAACGGCCGGTACGAAGCATGAACAGGGCCATGATGCCAAGTTCATAGCTGCGTCCGCAGAACCGCACGGTCTGGAGGAACGAATCCCAGAACGCGTTGATGACGTATTTGGTCTTGCCTTCGCGACGGCCGATATGACGCACAGTGTCCATGACACGGGCAACGTCGATGTCGTTCGGGCAGCGGGCCGAACAGGTGGAACAGGAAACGCAGAGCCAGGGGGATGCGGCTTCCAAAACGGTTTTTTTATCACCGAGCTGAATGGCTCGCATGATCTGATTAACCTGAAGGTCGTAGACGGGCCCGCACGGGCAGCCGGCCGTACAGTTTCCACACTGGTAACAGGTGGAAATGTTCTGGCCGCTTTCCTTTTCTACTTCACGGATGAAGGCCTCGTCGCGAGCTCTTAGATTGATGCTGTCCATGGCGCTCCTCGACTATGGGGTGGTAATCGAAATAAAATGGGCTGGGATCAAATCCATTTTATCATTAGGATTGTAGTTAAAATCTTAGAAGCTGTCCAGCATCCCCCGGAAGGATTCAACACAGGGCGACTGTCCGTGGGACCCTTCTCATACGCGGACGAAGACTCGGGAACAGCCACGGCTGTCGTTTGAAGGTGTATATTAAATTGGTTTATTACATTATAAAATATAATTAATACGGTGTGATGGCATAATGCTTTGACTGTGGCTGAGCGGCGTCAGCAGAACCGCAGCATCAAGATCATGTTACTTTGAACTTTTTATCACGTAAGGAAATGACTTCCTGTAGACGCAGGGGTATATTGCTCTGTATGCGCAGAATAAATGATGCATGATTGCTGACAGATATTCTTTTTTATGTAATATGTATATAAAATATATTGTATATATAAATATTATTTGCAGTATATCATATATATAACTCAAAATAATAATAAATAAATAAAAAATAATGCAGTGAGTAATGTCATGAATTATGATACTATTTATAGATGCTTTTTCTTATATGAATTTTTTAAAGAAGTAAAATATTGTTTATGTATAATCAGTATAAGTAAAATTAAACTTGTTTATCTATTCACTATTCAACGAAAGCTGACGACTTGCACTGAATACCCCCGTCTGTGCTGCGGGGAAGAAGGCGCCGGCCGGCGAAAAGAGAGACTGCTCGTGTCTAATCCGAAGAGGGATGAATGATATTGCGAGATGTTCACGGAGACCGTTTTTTGCTGCAAGGCGCACTATACGTCTGAGAGGACAGCGGCGTCCTTTTTGATGCAGGAAACGCAGGATATAAAAAGGGGGGCACCGTCCAAGAGCGATGCCCCCCGTTGTGTGCCGGCTGGCGGCAATCAGTTCTGCATCAGTTTTGTCCCGGCCTTGAAGGCGGCATGGTTGAGCGTCCAGATGGCGGGCTTGGGTGAAACCTGCTTCAGTGCGCCAAGCCAGACGTTTTCAGGCAGGGAGTTGAAGGGCGGCAGCGTGCTCAGAGCGCCGAGCATGACCACGTTGGCGCAGCGGCCCGACGCGTCACCAAGCTTGAGGGCGATGTCAAGTACGTTGACATGGATGACCTTATAGCCTTCGAGCGCTGCGGCAAGTGTGGCCGCATCGGGATAGTCCGAGGGCTTCATGGCCTGCGAGAAAACGCGGGTGTCGGCCAGCAGGACGGTGCCGCCAGGACGGAGCAGATCCAGGAATCCCGGGCGCAGCACTTCACTCTGTTCCATGACGATGAGCGCGTCGGCCGTTCCGGGCACGAGTTCCGGAGAGGCCACGTCGCCGCAGCCGAAGGTGCTGATGACCGGGCCGCCCATCTGGGCCATGCCGTGTGTTTCGCCCTTCATGATGTTGCTGTCGCCGTACCCGGCAAGGAAAGCCACTTGAGCCAGGGCCTTGCCAAAGAACAGATTGCCCTGGCCGCCCACGCCGCGGATGGCCACGGCCAGGCGGGAGGGACGCTGCGTGGCGTCAAGCGTGGGCACGTCGATGGTTTCGGGTGCGGCGGGCAGTTCGACGCCTGCGCCGCCCTGGCTTGTCTGCGTGCGCGGGCCCCAGCTGATAGCGCCAAAGGCGCACATCTGAGCACAGGCGGGCGTCTGCGAGACGCATCCCGAACAGAGGTTGTTCCAGCGCGGGGTGTGATCTTCTGAGGCTTCAATCCCCGGGCAGATCAGGCAGCTACCGCAGCGCTTGCACTTGCTGGCGTCCACGGTGAGCACCTGGTTGAAGGCGCTGGCCGGGACTTTCCGGATACAGGTGCCGCGTACGACCAGTGTGGCAAACGTGCCGTGCTTGGCCGCGTCAAGTGCGTCGCGCAGGGCTGCGCGGATTTCCTTGAGATTGTAGGCGTCGACACTGATGCCGCTGGCGCCCTGGGCGCGCCGGGCTTCTTCGAGGTTGAAATGCGTGGGC
>CALUZP010000133.1 GCA_944325325.1 uncultured Desulfovibrionaceae bacterium | reverse complement strand
GAAATGCGTCTTGCAGGCCAGAAGCGCATGACCGCAGGCAGCCACAAGATCGGCATCGGCCGGCTCGCCTGTCAGATCGGCAAACCAGCCGGCGTCTGCCCGGGTGATTTCGCCGTGGGCCAGATCCCACCATTCCACGGGGTCGAGCTTTGCGGCAAGCTCGGCCCGGCGGGCCGCCCGTTCCTGCAGGGTCGCGATCATGACATCGCGGGAGCCTGTCGCGTACTGTGGACCGCTCCAGGGCAGCAGCCGGGAGCTCTGGAGATTTGTTTCGCGCCGGTTCGGCAGCAGCAGGCGGAGCCGTCCGCCCTGTTCCTCAAGCACCCACGCGATCTGCGGCGCGTTGCCCTGCATGAATTCTACCACACAGCCCGTTCCAGGATGTGTGACCAACCCTCTGCTCATTCCACGATGTTCCTTTTGTTCTGTCAGGGTGTGCGGATTGCCGGCCCTGGTGCGGTTCGCCGCACACCGGCGTCATTGCCTGTCCTGAGTCTTCCCGGCGGTGCAGCAGGCCTTTTGCGGAAAGACCCCGCCGGAAAACCTGCCGGAAAACGGTTGCGGCACGGGACGTAAACCGGACCCATGCGGCTGCGGCGCGTCCGGCCCGGCCACGGGAGCCCCGCAGTACAACTCCGGACGGAGCCGGGGACGCACCCGGAAGAACCGCACCATTTGGGGAAACATGATGTATTTCCTGTGTGTTGCGTCCACGGTGCATTGCGCCCCCGGTGTATTGCGCCCCCGGCGTGTTGCGTCGCCGGTGCACAGAGCGTTCTAGTGCTTGAATGAACGCTGTCCGGTGAAGACCATGGCCACCTGAGGCGACGCTTCGTTTACGGCGCGGATCACTTCATCGTCGCGTATTGAGCCGCCGGGCTGGGCGATGGCGGTCACGCCTTCGGCCATGCAGGCGTCGACCCCGTCGCGGAAGGGGAAGAACCCGTCAGAAACCACCACGCTGCCTGTCAGGCCGCCGTGTGCGGCTTTGGTTTCGGCTTCGATGGCCGCCAGCTGGGCCGCGGCTTCGGCGTCTGTGCGCGCCTTTTGCTTCAGTTCATACAGCGAGCAGTGCAGGCGTTCAAAAGCCAGCAGATCGGCGTACTTGGTATAAGCCTTGAATACGGCCAGCTCCACGCAACCCACACGATCCTGTTCGCCGGTGCCAATGGCGACGGTGGCTCCGTCGCGGGCAAAGATGACCGAATTGGAGGTCACGCCGGCTTCCACCGCCCAGGCAAACAGCAGGTCGTCCATTTCGTGGGCGCTGGGGCGTCTGGCCACCACGGTGACGCCGTCGCGGGTGGCTTCGGCCGGCAGGAAGTCGTCCACCGTGCGGATGCTGTTGACAAAGGACTGCTGCAGGACAAGTCCTCCGTCGGCAAGGCATTTGATGTCCAGGAACGGTTCGCCGGCCAGGCGTTCCAGATGCGCCAGGGCGGGCAGTTCGAACACGCGCAGGTTCTTGCGTGTGGAAATTTTTTCAAAGGCGCCAGGTTCAAAGGCGGGCGCGGCCACCACTTCAAAGTAGCTTGAGGCGATGATTTCGGCAGTGGCCAGATCCAGGGGGCGGTTGACAACCACGGCGCCGCCAAAGGCTGCGATACGGTCACAGCGGAACGCTTTGTTCAGCGCGTCGGCCAGCCCTTCGCGCGACCAGGCTGCGCCGCAGGGGTTGTTGTGCTTCAAGATGACGGCAGCAGGACGTTCTGTCAGGTATTGCAGGATGTTGACGCCGTTGTCCACGTCGGTGAGGTTGGTCTTGCCCGGATGCTTGCCGGACTGGCGCATCTGTGCTTCGGTCAGTGCCGAGACAATGCCCCCCGGGCCGCGCCAGTCGCGTCCGCCCAGCTGCAGGCGGCCGTCCTTGAGCGCATAGAGCGCGGCAGGCTGATCCGGGTTTTCCCCGTAGCGCAGTCCCTTGACCTCGCCGCCGATTTCCCATGTCCGGCGGGCATAGGTCAGCACGGTATCGCCAAGGGTGATCGTCAGGGTATCGGGGAAAGCGTCCTTGACCATGGTGCGGTACATGGCCTTGAGATCGGGCTTCACGGCATCGGACATGCAAAAACCTCCCAAAAGGAAAACGCCTTGAACAGGCTGTGAGTGACGGAAATGGACGGTATTCCTTGTGCAACGGGCGAACTTTAGCACAGCTTGGCCTGCGGGGCAAACAGCCTGAAGCGCTGAGACCGGGCCGCCGTGCAGCAGGCTGTCCGGCTGATCGTCTTCTGCGCATGCTGAACGGACGCTGTCCGGTGCGCCACCGCAGGCAGGGCAGAGAACCTGCCCGGAACGCGGCAGAGCAACCGGGCCGCGCACAAGTTGCTGCGGGCCTCAGTCCCGCAGTGGCGCTGATGTCCTGCAGCCCCCCGCTGGGCATGCTGGTGCGGCCCCGGTGTGGTTTCTGCGGGAACGCCCGCCCGGATGGCTGCGGTGGCCCTGCGGAAGGCGTTTTCAGCGGGCTGTCCTGTCCGGGGTCAGCGAACGCCGCGCCGCCAGCCCGGCTGCCTGGCCCGAAGCCAGCGCCCAGTGCAGGTTGAAGCCGCCAAGCAGGCCGGTTACGTCCAGCAGCTCTCCTGCCAGATACAGCCCCGGGGTAAGCCGGCTTTCCAGAGTACGCGCGTCAACGTCGCCGGTGCGCACACCACCGGCGGCGGCTTCGGCTCTGGCCATGCCTTCGGTGCCTGTGGGGGTGAGGCGCTGGGCGTGCACCGTTTCACAAAGCAGCGCGCGCTGCGCCCTGTTCCACTGCGCCAGCTGCGCGCCGGAGGGCGGCGCGGGCGTGCCGCTTCCGGCAAAAGCCTGCCGGAGCAGCGCGTCCAGGGCATCGGCCAGGCGTGCCGTAAGCAGCCGTCTGAGCAGCCCGTGCGCCGTAAGCCTGGCGCAGGCGGGCGTGTCCAGCATGTCCCGCAGCGGCGAGTCCGGAAGAAAGTCCACACAAACGGCCTGTCCCGGCCGCCAGAAACACGAGGCAATAAGCCCCGCCGGCCCGCTGATCCCCCTGTGGGTGAACAGAAGCGGCCGCACAAGACGCTGCGTACCGGCCGCAATCCCCACATTGACGCTGATGCCCTGCAACCCCCGCAGAGGATGCCGATCCGGCAGCACCAGCAGCGCGAGCACCGGGCGGAAGGGCAGACACCTGTGCCCGAACCCCCTGGCCAGCGCCAGACCGCTGTCCGTTGCGCCGCAGGAAGGCCAGGCAGGACTGCCCAGAGCCAGGATAAGCCGCCTGGCCGTAAGGGATACAGAACGGCCGCCGGATTCAAAGGTCACGTCAAACAGCCCGTCAGCTGTGCGCGAAGCGCTGCGGGCCCGCAGGCCAAAGCACAGCCGGACCCCGCGTGAACGGGCGTCGGCAACCATGGCCTCCACCAGCCGGGCCATGGGCTGGAGGCCGAAAATCTGATCAAAGTCGCGTTGTTCCCAGCGCAGTCCGTAGCGTTCAAACAGCCCCAGCGCGGCCCGGGGCGGAAACCGGCGCAGCGCCGGACGCACAAAGGCGGGATCTTCGCCCACATACCATGCGGGGCCCGCCTGCAGGTTGGTCAGGTTGCCCATGCCGCCGCCGGCAAGGCGCATCTTGCGCCCGGCCACCGGTGCGGCGTCGGCCACAGTCACCCGGGGAGCCGGTCCGTTCCGCCTCGGCGCGGACGCCTCAAGCGCAGCCATAAGCCCGGCTGCGCCAGCTCCCAGAATAAGAATGTCGCAAGGCGGTGTAGGCAGTGTGTCGGTCATGCGTCGCTCAGCAGGTAAAACATCGCTGTCCGAATCGCCTGACGCGCGCGGCCTGCCCGCGCCGGCAGCAGGCGCTCCGGCCTCCTTCTGGTACGATGTTTTGCACTGAAAGACCAGAGCGCATTTGTGAAATGCAAAGTAATTTTTGAACTATGCCCTTTTGCCGGGAAGTGTGGTTGACAAAGCGCTGAACAGACCTCATTGTTCCCTGTGTAGTATGTGACTGTTCTGGATTTCTTTGCCATGAAGGCATGGTAGTCCGTATTTTTCATTGGAGGATTTCATGATTGAACTGACTGAAAAGGCCCGCAAGGAGCTGGAAAGCTACTTCGAGGGCAAGACGCGCGAAACGATCCGCGTCTATCTTGCCGGCGGCGGCTGACGCGGTCCGCGTCTTGCATTGGCTCTGGATGAGCCTGCCGAAAACGACGAAACGTTTGATGTGGACGGGTTCCCCTTCTGCATCGACAAGGAATTGCTGCAGACCGTAGGCGGGGTGACCATCGACCTGACCTACATGGGATTTTCCATCGAACCCAACATCCCTCTGGTTTCCAGCGGCGGATCGTCCTGTGGGGGATCATGCAGCGGAGGCAGCTGCAGCATCTGACGTCAGACTTCGACGCTCCGGGGCCATGCCACATATCAGGTAGAGGCCCCTTTTTTATGGCGCCAGCCATGTTGATCCTGTAAACTTCGAGGTTTCGATGATCACTATCACCGAAAGTGTCCGGAAAGAACTGGAAAACTATTTCAACGGCAAAGAGAAGGAAACCATCCGCGTCTATCTTGCCTCCGGCGGATGCAGCGGGCCGCGCCTGGCGCTGGCCCTGGATGAACCCGGCGAAGAAGACGCCGTGTATACCACAGACGGGTTCACCTTCTGCCTGAGCAAGGAACTCGAAGCCATGGTGGGCAACCTGTCCATCGACTTTGCCACCATGGGCTTTGTGGTCGACTCTGAAATCCCGCTCCCCCGTCCCGCCGGCGGCGGCTGCGGCAGCTGCTGCAGCTCCTGCGGCAGCCAGAGCGGCTGCGGCCACTAGTCTGACTTTGCCTTACTACCTCCCGGAGGAAAGGGCGCCTGCCCCGGGCAGCCGCCCTTTCCTCAATGCCTTGCCTGCCCCCGATGTTCTTTCCTGCCCGCCTCTTCAGTGCTTCTCTGCCCGACCATCCTGCCGGCATGCCGTGGCCCGCATCCCCTCCGGATCCGTTTCCTGCTGCGGGTGGCGCGCGGCCGCTGTACAGCCTGGAGCCTTCGGGCCCTGGCAATATGGCCGCGGGCGTCCTTTCCGTTTTGCCGTCCTAACTGTCCTGAATCCGGAACTGCCGGGCAGCCCGCGTCCCCGCGCGCCGGGGAGCAGTCTAAAATTTCTCATGGATAAATCCCCATAAGACCGCTTCTGCCTTGCGCCGGGGAGCAATCAAATCATGCCGTTGCTGACGTCGAAGAACCTTACGTGTTCCTGCGCGCCGGGGAGCAGTCAGCGCACGCCAGCTGTGCTGCCGGGGAGCCAACGGTTTGCCGCCTCGCTTCGTTTTCTGTACTGCGTTCCTGTCCCGCGCCCGGATGGTCCGCCGCCATGAGAGCCCGGCCAGGACGACGGCTTGCCGCTGGCGTGTGTCCGTGGCTGACCTGGCTGCCGATTGACAGATACAGGAGTTCTTTCTACCTTTTTTCAGGTTGCCCGGCTCCCTGTCTGATGGAAGTTCTTCCCGCAGGGAGCAGGCCGCCTCTCTTGGCAGTCTCCCCGCTAACGGGAAATTCTTTCCGCGGGAACCGGGCCGGCCCGGCGCGCCAGGCCGTACAGCTGCGGCGCACAGGGCTGCCGCCCGCTGCAGTGTCCAGCCAGCACAGGAGGTTCCTTATGAGGCTGTTTGTTTCCCTGTTTCTGGGTGTCATCATGGTCATGCTTGCGGCGCCTGTCTTTTCCCCGGCCAGGGCTGATCCGGGCAGAACGCTCTGTCTGGGCGGCACAGAAATCCAGGTTCTTTCCGTTGTCAGAAACGCCCTCAAGGCCAGCATCCTGCAGCCTGCCACAGACGCCCAGCGTCAGAAAGTTACCGAGGCCTACCCCGAAGGGCTGATCCATAATTCCCTGAATGTGCTGCTGCTGCGCGGTCAGGGCGTTGTCGCCCTGGTGGATACCGGATATGACCGCACCGTCCCGGAACTGCTTGCAGCCCTGAACGGCGCGGGCGTTGCTCCGCAGGACGTTACGCACGTCATTCTGACGCATGCCCATGGCGACCATATCGGCGGTCTGCTCCAGAACGGCAGGCCGACATTCCCCCGGGCGCAGCTTCTCTTTTCCAGAAAGGAGCTGGCCCACTGGACCAGTCCCGAACTGCGGGCCGCAGCTCCCGAAGGCGCGCGCAGGCCGTTTGATGCGGTCGGCGCGGTCGTGCAGGCCTATGGCGATCGCGTGTCCGGCTTCACACCGGGGACGGATCTCTGCTCAGGGCTGCCCGGTGTCCAGGCCGTTGACGAAAGCGGACACACCCCCGGGCATGTGGGGATTATGCTCAGGGCAGACGGCAAAACCTTCCTTTTCTGGGGCGACCTGCTCCATGCCTTTGATGTCCAGGCTGTCTTCCCCTCCGTGTCTTCTTCCTACGATATGGATCCGGCAGCCGCCGCACAGGTGCGCACGCAACTTCTGCAACAGGCCCGCGCTGAAGGCTGGCTGGTGGCAGGCTCTCATGTCCCGTTCGTTGAGCCGCAAACACTGCCGTAACGGCAGGTAGCATGCCTTGAGTGAGGGAAGAGGGGGCAGCCCTTTTGGAAAAAGGGTGTCCTTCTTCCCCCGCGTCTCTATTTCCCTTCCTGACATGTTTACAGGTCTGACCGTCCGGAAAACCAGATCGGCATACAGGCTGTCTCAGCCCTGTCGTGGCTGTGGTTTTGACGTGACACGGCAGGAGAGCTGTCTTTGTGCGGGCGGCGGTGATTCTGATGCGGTGCGGGTGCCCGGATGGTTCCCTGTGCGGGTGGCGGGGCGTCCCCGAGTATACGCTGCTTAACGGGGAAAAGGATGGTTCCCTGTGCGGGTGGCGGGCGTGCGAACGCGGCACCGCAGGCAGGATGCCATGAGCAGACAGTGGGGTCTGTGCGGGAATGGCCGCCGGGGGCGTTGCCGGAGTGAGGGGATGGAAAGGCGGACGAGGTAAGGCGGGGGAAGGAGGCGCATCCTTTTGTCGAAGAGAGAGGCCTTCTTCCCCCGGCATGTGCCTGCACCGTCCGGGAGCGGTGGTTAGAGCGTGTTAACCTGAAAAGGCTCTAGTGGGCCTCGTCCCAGCTGTGGCCGGCACCCCAGTCGACGAGCAGGGGAATTTCGAGCTGGCGGCCGCCGGGCTTGACGCCGGCCATGAGAGCGGCCACGCGTTCTCCGGCTTCATGGGCGGCGCCGGCAGGGACTTCAAGCAGCAGTTCGTCGTGGATTTGCAGGAGGAGTCTGGCGTTGAGGGCTTTCAGCCGGGGGTCGTGGGCCACGGCCAGCATGGCCATTTTGATGATGTCTGCCGCGCTGCCCTGGATGACGGTGTTGACGGCCTGCCGTTCGGCCAGGGCGCGCACCTGCCCGGCCTGGGAGCGGATGCCCGGCAGCAGGCGGCGGCGGCCGGTCAGTGTTGTCACATAGCCCTGGCGGCGGGCGTCTTCGCGAACGTGCTCGTAGAAGTCCTTGAGGGTATCCAGGCGTTCAAAGTAGCGTTTGATGAAGGTGCGTGCGTCGGCCAGGGGGATGCCGAGTTCGTGGGCCAGTTTTTGTGCGCCCATGCCGTAGATCAGGCCGAAGTTGATGGTTTTGGCGGCACGGCGCTGGTCGGGGGAGATCTGGTCGGGCGCGGTGTCGTAGAGGAGGCTTGCGGTGCGGGTGTGGATGTCTGCACCCTCACGGAAGGCGGTCAGCAGGGCGGGGTCGCCGGAGACGCAGGCCAGCACGCGCAGTTCGATTTGCGAGTAGTCGGCAGAGACGAGGCTGCATCCTTCGGGGGCGGTGAAGCAGTCGCGCATTTTGCGGCCGTAAGCGCCGCGTACGGGGATGTTCTGGAGGTTCGGGTTGCTTGAGGACAGGCGTCCCGTGGCTGTGGCCGTCTGGTTGAAGGTGGTGTGGATGCGGCCGTCGGGACCGGCCAGGCGGGGGAGCGGTTCGAGATAGGTGGAGCGCAGTTTTTCCAGCACGCGGTACTGGCGCAGGGCATCCACAACGGGGTGCTTGCCCGACAGGCTGTCGAGCACGTCGCGGGAGGTGCTGGCCTGGCCGCCCTGGGTTTTGCCGGCGGCGGGCAGGCCCAGGCGGGTGAACAGGACTTCACCAAGCTGCTGGGCCGAGCGGATGTTGAAGGGGCCGCCGGCTGCGGCGTAAATCTGGCGTGTCAGGCGGTCGAGTTCGTCCTGCACATAGCCGAGAAAGGCCTCCATGCGCGTGAGATCGAGCTGTACGCCGGCGTCTTCCATGCTGGCCAGCACAGGCACGAGCGGGGTTTCGAGGTGGTGCAGCAGGGGCAGCAGGCCTGCAGCCTCAAGCCGTCCGGCCAGGGTGTCTGCGATGGCCAGGGCCAGCAGGCCGGGGTTTTCGCGGGAAAGGTTCAGCTGCGTGCTCCAGTGACCGGCCAGTCTGGGCCAGCCGTAGTCGGCCTGTTCCGGATCGAGCAGGTATGCCCCCAGTGACAGGTCACGCCAGCGCACCGCCGGGATTCGCGTCCAGCTGGCGTGGGTATGCAGCAGTTTTTTGAGGTCGGGGGTGACCAGGGCCGTGTCGGGATGCGTGGCCACGGCGCGGGTCAGCCGTCCGGCCAGCGCGTCCACAGGTCCGGTATACAGCCATTCGCTGCCATCCATGGCCAGAATGAATCCCTCGTCAGAGGGCATGACGGCCAGGGTGCGTCCGGTGGGGTCGGGCAGGGCAGCAATGTCGCCTGTGGACTGCCGGCTGATCTGGGCAGGCATGGCCAGAAGCGAGCCCTGCACGGCAGCGGGCGGTACGGCGGCCACCTTCCGGCTGCCGGCAAGGGTTGCCAGCTCGCGTTCGAGGGAGGTCAGCTCGAACTCACGCAGGATGCCGGCCACTTCTGTAAAGTCAAAGGGCTGCACGCGCAGCGCGTCGTCGGTGACGCCGGCGCAGCGGGAGGTGTCCAGCGTGGTCAGCTGCCGGTAGAGGAAGGCGGCATCGAGGTGGCCGTCGAATTTCTTGCGCAGCGCGGGAGAGAGAGCGGCGTAGCGGTCGCGGATGTCTTCCAGATTCCGGAAGGACTTGAACAGGGTTTCGGCCGTCTTGATGCCGATGCCCGGCACGCCGGGGATGTTGTCGCTGGTGTCGCCGATGACGGCCTGCACGTCGGGCCACTGGGCGGGCGACAGCCCCGTGTCCGCCTGGAAGCTGGCGAGGGTGGTCAGCTTGCCTTCCTTGCCGGCAGGATCCCACATCACAACGCGTTCGTGCAGGCACTGCTTGAGATCCTTGTCAGCCCCCACGATGACGACGCCCTGTTCGTGATGCCTGCAGGCCAGTGCGGCAATGCAGTCGTCAGCTTCGCAGCCTTCGGAAACAATGAGCGGCAGCCCCAGCGCCACAGTCAGGCGGCGGATGGGATCAAGCTGCATGAGGAGCCCCTCGGGGACGGCCTTGCGCTGGGACTTGTAGGGAGGGAACAGCTCATGCCGGAAATGAGGGCCCGGGCCGTCGAGGACCATGGCAAAGTGCCGGGGCGTTTCCTCACGCAGGATGCGCAGCAGAATGCGGCCGACAATGAACAGCGCGCCGGTGGGAAACCCGTCGGAGCGCGACAGGGTCTGGTTGGCATAGTAGCCGCGGAAGACAAAGGCCGAGCCGTCCATCAGATACAGCGGCTCGCCCGAAAACAGCTTCTTGACGCTCATGACGGTTCCTCGCACGCGTGGCAAAAGAGAAAAAGGTGGCGGGACTGCCCGGCGCTGCTGCCGCCAGCTCCGGGAATGCCTCAGAGAAACGGCCCGAGGCTCCGGATCAGCCCCGGACTGAACCAGTCATGCCGCCGGGCCGGCCACAGACCGGATCAGCTCCGGACCGGGTTCGTTCTCCCGCATGGCCCCTGCCCGTGCAGGTTGGTATTCCGGCTGTCTGCTGCTGGCATGTCTGTCGGCAGGCTGGCGCAATCGGAATATCCACAGGCCGCCGCAGGCGGATCAGGGCAGGCTGAAGCCAAAGCGGCCGCAGGCCGTACTGCCGTTGTGCCGCAGGCAGGGATGCCGGAGGGGACGGCCGTTGACGGGAACGCTGCCGGCTTCACGGCACACGGTGCCGGCTGCGGCGGGGCTGCCGCAGGAAGGGCTCCTGCCGCGGAGCTGTCTTCATGGGCGCGGCGGGGGCGGGGCGGGACGCGGCAGCCCGTCCCGCCCGGGCAGGTCAGTTGTTCAGGACGCGATCGAGGATTTCATCCTCGTACTTGAGATAGGCCTTGATATCGAAAAGCCGGGCCAGGGTTTCCGCGGAAAGGTGCGCGGCAATGGCCGGATCCTGGCGGATGAGATCCGGGAAGGGGGTATGGGTTTCCCAGCTCTTCATGGCGTTTTTCTGTACGGCCACATAGGCTTCCTGGCGCGGCATGCCGGAGTCGATGAGCGCGGTCAGCACTTTCTGCGAGTAGAACAGGTCGCAGGAGGCGTGCAGATTGCGTTCCATGTTCTCGGGGATGACGCGCAGACCTTCCAGCAGGCGGTTGAGGCGGTTGAGGGCGTAATCCATGAGGATGGTCGAGTCAGGCATGATCACGCGTTCCACCGAGGAGTGACTGATGTCGCGTTCGTGCCATAGGGCCTGGTTTTCCATGGCCGCCAGGGAGTTGGAGCGGATGAGCCGCGACAGGCCGCAGAGGTTTTCGGCTGAAATGGGGTTCTTTTTGTGGGGCATGGCCGACGAGCCTTTCTGGCCCTTGGCAAAGCCTTCTTCCGCTTCGAGGACTTCGGTGCGCTGCAGGTGGCGCAGTTCGACGCACAGCCGTTCGATGCCGCCGGCGGCCACGGCCAGGGTGGTGAAGAAGTGGGCCAGGCGGTCGCGCTGGATGATCTGTGTGGAAATGGGGTCGGGCTTCAGGCCGAGCGTTTCGCAGGCCAGGGCTTCAAGCTGGGGCGACAGAAAGGCGTAGGTGCCCACGGCCCCTGAGATCTTGCCTACGCGGATTTCGTCAAGCGCGGCGCGGAACCGGGTGAGGTGGCGCGAGAATTCGGCATAGAAGCCGGCCATCTTCAGCGCAAAGCTTGTGGGTTCGGCGTGGATGCCATGGGTGCGGCCCATGCAGATCTGACCGCGCCAGCGGTTGGCCAGGGTCTTGAGCGTGGCCAGCACGGTTTCAAAGTCCTTGACGAGCAGCTCGCCGGCCTGCACGAGCTGGAGGTTGCCCGCCGTGTCGACGATGTCCGACGAGGTGCAGCCCAGGTGGATAAAGCGGGCTTCCGGCCCAACGCGCTCTTCCACAGCGGTCAGGAAGGCAATGACGTCGTGACGGGTGGTTTCCTCAATTTCAAGGATGCGGTTGACGTCAAAGCCGGCTTTGGCGCGGATGACCTCCATGGTGGCCGAGTCGATGACACCGAGCTTGTGCCACGCCTCGCACACGGCCAGTTCCACCTTCAGCCAGTTGGCATAGCGGTTTTCCAAAGTCCAGATGGAGCCCATTTCCGGGCGGGTGTAGCGGTCGATCATGTCGCCTCCGGGAGGGTTGAAAGGAACTGGGGCCCGTCTGCCGTTCGTGGCGCGTCAGGTGCAGGCCGCGCCGGACCGGCACACGGCTGCGGCTCCTGCGTGGTTGCGGCGGACGGCGGCGCTTGCAGCCGCCATGGCCGTTCAGGGCAAAACCGTCCTAGTCGCCGGACTTGGCCGGCTGGGCAGGCGCCGCCGGCGCAGGTTCGGAAGGCTTGCCGGCCGCCGCGTCGGCGCTCTTGGACGGGTTGCCGTCATGATGGGCGTCGGGGGCCGCGGCAGGGCCGCCTTCCGTCTTGCCCTTGTGGGTGCCGTATTCGGTGACATACCAGCCGGACCCCTTGAGCATGAAAGACGTGTTGGAAATGATGTGGTCGGCCGGCTGGCCGCACTTGGGGCAGGGTTCGCTGGCCGGGGAATCGAAATGCTGCGTCCACTCCTCAAAGATGTGTCCGCAGTTTCTGCAGCGGTATTCGTAAATGGGCATGACGCACCTGACTGTTTGGAAACAATGCAATAGGAAAGGATGCGGCAACGCCGGAGCGCTGCCGCATCATGAAAAAAAGCGGGAAATCGTGTCGGATCGGCAGGCCGCGGCTACTTCTTGGCGGCTTCGGCCTGGGCCTGGTGCTTGCGTTC
>CALUZP010000132.1 GCA_944325325.1 uncultured Desulfovibrionaceae bacterium | reverse complement strand
GGCGCATTGCCACGCGTACCGGGCATTCCCGCTGGATTTCAGGTCAGGCCGCCCGAGCCGAAGTACATCGCCTGCGCGCCGGCATCGGTCTGGCTGGCGGCGCTGTTTTTGTCGGCAGCAAGACGCTGTCTGCCGACAATCCTCTGCTGACAGCCCGGGATGTCCCTGTGACACGGCAGCCGCTGGCGGCTTCCATCATGTCCCGCCTGCCGGCTTCAGACAATCTTGAACTGCTGAAAAGCCGTCCGGAAGAGACTATCCTGTTTACGACCACAGCCGGCGCCGCTTCCCCCCGGGCCAGGGCGCTGCAGGAACGTGGCGTACGCATCCATGGGCTTACGAACTGGAAGGATGCTGGAGGGGAGGATTTGCAGCAGGCCATGACCTGGCTGCGCCGGGAAGCCGGCTGCCGTTATGTGCTGTGCGAAGGGGGAGGCACTCTGGCTCTTTCCCTGCTTCAGGCTGCACTGATTGATGAATTTCACCTCTACCTGTCGCCCCGGGTGCTGGGTGACAACGAATCGCGGCCCCTGTTCAGCGGGCGTTCGCCTTTGCGTCTGGATGAGGCTCTGCCACTGCGCTTTGCCCAGGCCGGCATGCTGGGTGAAGACTGCCGGCTTGTACTTCGGCCGCTGCGGCACTCTTGAGGGATGGCCTATGTTTACCGGTCTTGTCCAGGGACAGGGCAGCGTCCTCGCCGTTGAGCGCAGAGGGGAACAACGCCGTTTTCTCCTGCGCACACACTTTCCTGTCCCCAAACTGACAGTTGGTGAATCCATTGCTGTCAACGGCGCATGCCTGACAGTTGAGACGGGACAGGAGCTGGGTTCTTATGCCGAATTTCAGGCCTATGCGTCAGGAGAAACCATTTCCAGAACCACGCTGGGTGAGCTTGCTGCCGGCAGCGTCGTCAACCTTGAACGAGCTCTGGCTCTTGGTGACCGGCTCGGAGGACATATCGTCAGCGGGCATGTCGATGGCGTGGCTACCGTCTACAGCGTAGAGGCCCGTGGAGATTCCAGACGCATCGTGCTGGCTTTTCCCGAAACGCTGGCACCGGAAGTCATTGAAAAAGGCTCCGTGGCCCTTGACGGCATCAGCCTGACCATCAACGCCTGCTCGGACACGACCCTTGAGGTCAACGTTATTCCGGAAACCTGGCGTGTCACCACCGTAGGCCGCTGGAGAACCGGAAGCCGCGTCAACATGGAAACCGATGTCCTTGGCAAATATGTCCGCCGGCAGCTCAGATTCCTGGACAGTCCGCCGCAGACCCCGTCCAGACGTGGTGTTGATCTTGATTTGTTGAGGGAAAACGGCTTTCTGTAACCAGACGACCTGCATTATCAAAGACCATATCCAGGCCCCTGCAGGGGGCTGTCAAAGAGTGCATGCCAAAACTGCATGCGCCGCCAAGGGAGAAGTTTCATGCCTATCTGCACTATTCAGGAAGCTGTGGAGGATATGCGCAAGGGGAAGATGATTATCCTTGTGGATGACGAAGATCGTGAAAACGAAGGCGATCTGACTGTCGCTGCCCAGTTCGTCACGCCCGACATCATCAACTTCATGGCAACCCACGCACGCGGACTGATTTGCCTGGCTTTGGGACCGTCCCTGGTCGACAAGCTGGAGCTCCCGCTGATGACGCGACGCAACGGCTCGCGTTTCGGCACTAATTTCACTATTTCCATTGAGGCCCGCAACGGTGTGACAACCGGCATTTCTGCAGCGGATCGCGCCCACACCATCCAGGTCGCCGTTGCCGACAACGCCCGGCCGGACGATCTGGTGACTCCTGGGCACATGTTTCCTCTGCGTGCGCAGGCCGGAGGGGTGCTGACCCGCGCCGGACAGACCGAAGGCAGTGTGGATCTTGCAGTTATTGCCGGCCTGAAGCCTGCGGCTGTCATCTGCGAAATCATGAAAGACGACGGGACGATGGCCAGAATGCCCGATCTTGAAATTTTTGCAGAGCAGTATGGCCTCAAGATTGCCACTGTGCGTGATCTTATCCGCTACCGGATGCAGCACGGCCAGACGGCCGTGCGCCGCGTGGCGGAAGCAGCCCTGCCGTCACGTTACGGAAACTTCCGTGTCATTGCCTATGAAAATGACGTCAGCACGGATACGCATCTTGCCATCATCAAGGGCGATGTGTCCGAAGATCACTGCCCGGATCCCGTGCTGGTACGCGTACACAGCGAATGCCTGACCGGCGACGCGCTGGGCTCGCTGCGCTGTGACTGCGGCGGCCAGCTGGCTGCGGCGCTTACGCAGATTGAACGCGAAGGACGGGGCGCGGTACTCTACATGCGTCAGGAAGGCCGGGGTATCGGCCTTGCCAACAAGATTCGGGCGTATGAGCTACAGGATCAGGGGCTTGATACGGTAGAAGCCAACATCAAGCTGGGCTTCAAGCCTGACCTGCGCGATTACGGGATCGGCGCCCAGATCCTTGTGGATCTCGGCATCCGGCAGATGCGCCTGCTTACTAACAACCCCCGCAAGATTATCGGGCTTGAAGGCTACGGCATCCATGTCGTGGAGCGCGTGCCGCTGGAAATGCCGACC
>CALUZP010000131.1 GCA_944325325.1 uncultured Desulfovibrionaceae bacterium | reverse complement strand
CAAGGTCCCGTTTTCCTCATCCAGCACAAACGTCAGCGGCACGCCATATGGCTCGCCATCCGGTCCTACGGTGGACAGCACGCCGTATTCGGCGCGCCTGAGCAGCGCCATGGCCTCTTCGGTGCTTATCTGACGATCCGTCCGACGCATGGAATGCATGGCTCCTCCTTCACTCCAAAAGTTTTCCCCCGACCAGAGCCTGCGGCCTGACCCGTCAGCACACTCTGGTGTATGCACCCGCAACACCGAATGCTTCTCCGAACGGACAAAACAAGAAGCTGCAGTTTGCCGGCCAGGCAGCGCCATTGCGGTCAGGAAGCATATGACAAAAGCTCCCGGCGTTGCGCGGCTGCACAGTCATGCCGGCGATCGTCAGCCGGAGTACATGGCAGCACACCGCTCCTGAATGCGATGCCCTGTTACCCGCTCCTACAGATAGCGATCCTCGGCCAGCAGGTATCCCTTGACGTAATCGGCCACGCCGTCCTCCAGCGAATGGAACGTCACAGGGCACTGTGCCGCCGACAGCCAGTGCATGTCCGCCTCGGTAAAATACTGATACTTGCCGGCAAGATGGGCCGGCATGGGGATATAATCGATCTGGACAGGGCGGCCCATCGCAGCAAACACGGCCCTTACCAGATCATTCCAGGTGCGCGCCTGCCCCGAACCAAGATTGCGAATACCATTGATTTCAGGATGTTCCAAAAACCAGTACAGAACCGCAACCACATCCTTGACATATACAAAGTCGCGCAGCTGCCCGCCGTCAGGATATTCCGGCCTGTCGGAGGCAAAAAGCCCCATGCGGCCAGTGGCAAGAATCTGTTCCGTCGCCTTGCAGACCACACTGCGCATGTCACCCTTGTGGTACTCGTTCGGCCCGTAAACATTGAAGAATTTGACACTGACCAAGTTATCAAGCAGGTTTCCGCGGTAGGCCCAGAGATCGAACAGCTGCTTTGAATAGCCGTACATGTTCAACGGCTTGAGTGTCAGCGTCGTCTCCAGACTGTCAGAAAAGCCCTGGGAACCATCGCCATAGGTGGCCGCGCTGCTTGCATTGATGAACCGGGCACCGCGCTCGAGAGCATACCGGCAGACACTCTGGCTGTAGTGCAGGTTATTCTGCATCAGGAAGTCGGCGTTACGCTCGGTCGTTGAGGAACAGGCCCCCAGATGGATGACGCCCTCCAGACGTGAAAGGTCAAGACGCCCCTCATTCACGCGCTGCAGGAACTCATCGCGGTGCATGTAGTCGCTGTAGCGCCGGTTGACAAGATTGCGCCATTTCTCCGTACTGGCCAGATTGTCGACAACAAGAATGTCGTCAATTCCCATCCGGTTGAGCTGCCAGACCATGGCGCTTCCAATAAACCCTGCACCGCCCGTTACGATATACATACCATGCCGCCTTTGCTGTTCTGTTCGGCCAGATCCCGCAGCAGTGCCAGATCTGCCGGAAGAAAACCCAGTGTAAGCGCTTCCCGGGGGGTCACCCAGCGAACTGTCTGACCTTCGGCCGGGCGGGGCTCGCCCACCGTGCTGTCAACAAAAAAGACATGAAGCCGCACCTTCTTGTCAGGATAGGCGTGCTCCACACTCCGCCAGAAAACCGGTGGCCCGATGGCAATTCCAAGCTCTTCGCGCAGTTCCCGCGCAAGCGCTTCCGCCGCCGACTCCCCGGATTCGATTTTGCCCCCGGGAAACTCCCACCATCCTGCATGCGGCTGATGTGCGGCCCGGCATGAAGCCAGGAAACGCCCACCGCGCCGCACAATGCCGCATACAACTTCAAGCCAGACGTCTGAAACGGCGGCATCCACTACGGGCTGCGCCGCGTGTTCCGTCATGGCCCCGGCAGCGTTCTGCCCTGTCATTCGCCGCTCGCCGGATTGGACTCAAGATAGGAAGCGATCATGGCATCATACCGCGATGTACGGGCAAATGTCTGCGCCGCCATGCGTTGCCTGAACGGAAGCGAAACGCGCATGCCGTTGGCTTTCATCTCATCCATGGCTTCCTTGTAGAAGGAGGGATCCGGCAGCACCAGCATACTGTGGAAATTCTTGGCTGTAGCACGCAGCAGACAGGGACCGCCGATATCGATTTCCTCAATGGCGGCCCGCGGCTTCAGCCCTTTGGCCAGGGCGCTTTCAAAATCGTAGAGGTTGACGCAGACCAGATCAAAAGGCTTGATCCCCTTCTCAGCCAGCGTCTGCATGTGAGCCGGATTGTCCTTGTCGGCAAGGATGCCGCCATGAATGAACGGATGCAGCGTCTTCACCCGGCCATCAAGAATTTCAGGGAAACCGGTGACCTCGGAAACAGCCGTCACAGGAAGCCCTTCGGCGGCAAGGGCCTTCAGAGTGCCGCCGGTCGACACGAGCTCCACCCCGTTTTCATGCAGAAAACGGGCCAGCTCCGCAAGACCGTCCTTATGGGTCACGCTCAGCAGCGCACGGCGAACAGGCAAAAAGTCCATGATACCTCCATGGAGACATGACAAAAAAGCCTTGCATTCTGCAAGGGAACAAGTAAAGTCCCACAGAAACGCCTGCGCTCCTTACACGCAGGGGCTCCTGCGGGATAACAGATGGAAGCCGCCACCACGCGTGTGACGCCTCCACCGGGAACAGCCCCGTACAACGGCCAGGGCCCGGGCTTAATGCCCCATGTGATCGCCTTTGACGATCCGGTAACAGGCCGTACAGAAAATCAGCACAAAATATGCAAAAATCAGGGTAACGCCCACAAAACCGGCAGGGGAAGAATGCATGGCGTTGGCAACAAGTTCCTGCAGCATGGTCGATCTCCTTAGCACGGTGACAGTGTTTGCGAAATGGACACACGCCTCAGCTTTGGCGCGGGTATTTTGTAAGATGCTTTCTTGGCTGCTGTCAAGAAAGGTAACTCTCGTTCAGGAAAACTCTTCTCGTGACAGACACTCCCTGCGCCCATCACCCGCTTCTGCCCGGTCATGAACTGACGCTGCATGTGGATAGCCTGGCCTCCGACGGGCGGGGCCTTGCCCGCAGCAACGGTCTGGTTGTGTTCATGGAACGCGCCCTGCCAGGACAGCGCGTCCGCGCACGCATCCTCGCCCTGCGCAAGCGTCTGGTTGAAGCGACTGTTGAAGAAATCCTCACACCAAGTCCTGACGAGCAGCCGGCCCTCTGCCCTCATGCGGCGGCTTGTGGCGGCTGTCTCTGGCAGACGCTTCCCTATGAGCACCAGCTGTTCTGGAAACAGCGCATTGTCGAAGACGCCTTAGGCCGTCTGGGACACATCGCAAATCCCCCTGTGCTGCCCATTCTGCCCTCACCCGAACGCTGGGGGTATCGCAACAAGATGGCCTTTGCCTTCGGAACCAGAGAAGACGGGAGCCTTGCCCTGGGACAGCGTGGCCGGCGTTCCCATACGGTCATTGATTTATATGAGTGCCTCATGCAGACACCGATCACCATGCAGCTGCTTGCAGTAATGCGGCAGTTTGCCCGCGACACCCGCCTGCCCGCCTACGATGCCGCCCGCCAAAGCGGTTTCTGGCGCGCATTGGTCATCCGCCGCAACCAGGCCGGGCGCTATCTGGCCGAATGCATCGTTGCACCACACCCCAACGGCAGACAGGCGGCCGTTCGTCTGGGCCGTCAGCTGGCCGACACACTCATGAACGCCAGCCCGGCAGTCTCGGGCGTTGTCCTTTCGCGCCGCTCCGCACCCGCCGATCTTGCGCAAGGGGAAGAAACCCTGTTGCTGGCGGGCGACGGGACGTTGAGCGAAAACATGCAGCGGCCCGCTGATGTGTTTGGCTCTACACCATCTCTGGAGCTGCACTTCGACTGCCATTCCTTTTTCCAGGTCAACACCTCTGCGGCAGAACGCCTGTATGGCGAAGCCGCCAGGCTGCTTGCGCCGGATCGTACGGACTGCCTGCTGGATCTCTATTGCGGCGTGGGAGGCATCGGCCTGTTCCTCGCACCGCTGGCCAACCGGGTGTTTGGCGTCGAAGTCACACCTCAGGCCATCAAACTGGCCATTGCCAACGCCCGCCGCGCGGGCCTTGCCCACTGCCGCTTTGAATCTGGCGACGCGGCCAAGGCTTTTGCCAGCCTTGGCCGGCAGCAACAGACCGAAACCGCCGTGGTCGTCGATCCGCCGCGGGCCGGCCTTGCCAGCCAGGTCTGCGAAGGCATTCTGCGCCTGAGGCCCCGCCGCCTCGTCTATATTTCATGCAACCCGGCAACACTGGCCCGGGACGCGCAGCGCCTTGCCACACACTATGTCCTGAAGAGTGCACAACCGGTGGATCTGTTCCCGCAGACCCAGCATGTGGAATGCGCTTCACTGTTCACGCTGCGGGAACCGGCCTGAACAGAAGATTCCTGCTGACACGACGGCCCGTATGCCGCAGCCAGTATTTTGACATAGGCAACATTGCCCAGGCTGCCTGCGAAGGCAGCCTGGGCAATGAATAAAAATACAACCAGCTCTCGCAGCTGGCAAAAAGGCTTTTCCGCCTCTGGCGTGACCTGGCTTCGTTGATGCAGGAGAGGCAACGGCTCAAGGCGGCTTCCGACAGGGGAGGAAGTTCCCGGACCTTCCCAGAAGCCGTCAACGCTCTGAGCGCACAGACTTTTCATGGTGCACGTTCTGCCCTGGTCTGAAAGCGACCTCCGACCACAGGCACAGGAAAACGCCCTGCTGCATAGACGGACAGCCGCTTCTCCCTCAGCCAGGTACAATGCGTTCCGGGAACGTGCTGTTCCCCGGCATGCTCATCAGACAACATGATCATGCTGGGTGCGCTGTGGCAGGCAAACGACAGGCTTGTCCGCCAATTTCCCTGTTATGAATATACACAGACGGCAAGCCTTCCCAGTTGGAGATGGCAGACGGCAATCGCCTGCGACCTCCCAGCGGATCCATCTGGTCACAAAGGCGGCCCTCTCCGACGTGCTTTCCGGCATGGGATCCTTTACCTCCGGAACGGTGGAAGTAAACGGCAACAACATCAAGGGAAAGACGGTTCACGAGATCCGGGGAATGGGAATGGCCTATA
>CALUZP010000130.1 GCA_944325325.1 uncultured Desulfovibrionaceae bacterium | reverse complement strand
CTGGTTTGTTTTGCGGGTGGCAGGCATCAGCATACGTATCCCATATGGTGATTCGACGTTCTCCGGCTTGTTTTGCGGGGTGCGGGAATCAGAAGCCTTCTTCTTCGCCGCTGCGGGTTTGTCTGGCCAGGCGCAGGCGGTCAAGCAGGGTGAAGGCGCCGGAGCAGAGGACCATGATGGCGGCGGTGGTGAAGACGCCGCGATAGCCCAGGCCAGCGCTGATGACAGTGCCGCCGATCAGCGGGCCGAGCATGCCGCTGGCGTCAAAGGTGAGCATCATCACGTTGGAGTTGATGGCGCGGGTTTCTTCTGTGGAGCGGTTATAGACGGCCGAGGCGAGCAGGGGGTAGAGCAGGCCGAGGCCCAGTCCGTAGAAGACGGTCAGCGGGATGAAGGCCCAGACGGGGCCCCAGGCCAGGCCGAGGACGCTGCAGGCCAGGACCACGGCGCACAGGGGGACGACCTTGTACCGCGGGAGGGTATCGAGTCTGTGGCTGCCGAACAGGCGGACGAGGATGATGGTGGTGGTATAGGTCATGAAGAACCAGGAGGGCATGGCGCCGGTCACGCCGCACAGGCCTTTGATGAAGTAGATGGCAAGCACGGTCATGATGCTGAAGCACAGGCAGGCCATATAGATGCAGCCGAGGCCCGAGTGTGTCATGGCGTACAGGGCGGCGCGGGGGGTGGCTCTGGGCTGGCTGGCCGTGGTAGTGAGTTCCGGCCTGCGCAGTTTGGGTGCCAGCGCGATCACCATGCACAGCGCGGGGATGGCCAGCGCAGCCATGAGGGCGAAGAGGTCGGCTTCGCTGTTCAGGTGTGGCAGGAGGCGTTCGCCCACGGAGGGGATGATGGAATAGGGCAGCAGCGAGGTCAGGGAGAAGAGGGCGAAGCCCTGTGCGCTCTGGCCTTTGGGGATGCAGCTGACCAGCAGCGAGACCACGCAGCAGGAGTAGAGTGCCAGCGAGGTGCCCTGTCCCATGCGCAGCAGCAGAATCCAGTATACGCTGCCCGAGCCGCTGACCAGCGGGTAGGCCAGCAGCATGCAGCTTGAAATGCAGATACCCAGGATGATAGGGATAAGCTTGCTGCGCGAGAGCAGCAGCACGCTGAACACCGGGCGCAGCAGCAGCACCATGGTAAACAGGGCTGACAGCAGGATACCCCGCCAGCTGGGGCTGACATGGATGCTGTCGAGCCACTGTTCAAAGCAGTAGAACACGGCCAGATAGCTGTTGCAGCACATGGACATGCAGAAAAGCAGGATAAAATCCCTGGTGAACAGTGTCTGCCGTTCGCCGTGGGCATGGTGACGCCCCTGAAACAGTCTGATCATGGATAGCACCTCGCGGAGTCGGTGTCCGGGCCGGTGGAACAGGGACGGAGCATCCCCGGCGGCCGCATGCAGCAGGAAGAGAAGCGGGTCAGGCCGCAGGCGTCACTCTAACCATCCAGATATGTTTGTCAAACGGTTCCGTTCCGGCGGCTCGGATACGAGAGGTAAATCACAAGGCGGACGGGACATGGCCGGAAGGGGTCGCCGCGCGGGGTGATCGGCGCGCTTTTTGAGGCGCGTTTTTTTATGGAATGAGGCTGTGGCGGAGCCGGTGCCGCGGGGCGAGTTTGTCTGAACGCGGCTGCCAGCCGGACTGCGATCCGCACTGGCGGCATGAGAGGGTAGAACAGCCGGTCTGGGCGCAGATTTTTGGATAACGGCCGTCTGGCGCGGCATGAAGGAGGCGGCAGTATGGACGAACAGCACCCCGGCGGGCGGCTCCGTGTGGCCGTCGTCTGCTCTTCGGTAACGGGCAACACCCGTCTTGTGGCTGCGGCGCTGGCCGGACGCACGGGCGATCCGCTGCTGTCCGTCAGGGAACTTGCGGATCCTGCCGCGTTTGACGTGCTGGCCCTGGGGTTCTGGGTGCGCCGGGGACAGCCGGATCCGGCTTCACAGGCGTTGTGGCGGCGTCTGCGGGGGCGGCGGGTGTTCTGGTTCGGCACGCTGGGCGCGTGGCCCTGGTCGGAACACGCCGAACGCTGCCGCCATGCGGCGGAAGCGCTGCTGGCTGAAGGCGGCAATACCGTGCTGGGCGGCTTTCTGTGTCAGGGCAGGGTCAGCGTGCCGGCGTCGTCCAGACACGCTATGACGCCCGAACGGGCGGCCCGCCTGGCCGAGGCGGCGCGCCACCCCGACGCCGCAGATCTGGAAGCCGCGGCGCAGGCCTGGCTGGCAGCCCGCAAGGCCGCTTTGCATCTGGTGTAACAGGCCTGTCTGCCGGGTGGATGATCCCTGACGGACAACGGACACCGGCTGAAAAACGGACACCGGCTGGAAGGAGAACGCCGGGTGCTTCGCCTGTGCACGGTTGTCAGGAGCTGGCCCTGTCCCCGGCTGAAAAACGGACGCCGGGCACGCGGCAGGAGGCGAGTCCCCAGGTTAACGCGGGGGACGCCGGCTGAGGTGGCGGGGAAGCGCGCCGCATGCGCCGGTCGCCGGGCCTTGCCTGTGGATGCAGTACCGTGTTATGCTTTACAATGCGTTGTTGAAGGCATCGCTCAGGCGTTGCCCGTGACGCGCGTATCCAGAACTGCTTTCATGACCAGGAGAAGGCTTTCATGCTGAAAAAAGTTCTCTGCCTTTTGCTTGTGACACTGGTGTCCGGAGCCATGCTTACGGTCGACGTGGCTGACGCAGCCCGGCGCAGCCGGGCCGTGCGCCTGCGGCCCTCCTCGAAAACCGTGACGCAGCAGCCCGCCAGGACAACGACGCCGTCCTCCACGGCGCAGACCCAGTCGTCAGCAGCCGCAACCTCTTCGAGCTCTGCCGCCACCACGCGGACAACCACAACGCCTTCGACGTCCTCGACAGCCGCTCAGACGGCCCCGGCAGCTACGACAACGACGTCTGCTCCGGCAGCCACCGCTGCTCCGGCAGCCACGGCTGCCCCGGCGGCTCCGACAGCACAGACGGCCTACGGCCAGCGCACTGCCACGTCCGGCCAGACGGCTGCTCCGGCGGCCCAGTCTCAGGGGAGCGGTCTGGGCGGCACGCTGCTTGGCGCGGGTGCGGGCCTTGTTGGCGGCTACATGCTTGGCAGCGCTCTGTCCGGCCCTGATGCTGCGGCTGCGGCAGCCCCTGGTGATGCGGCGGCTGCGGCTGCGGCCACTGCAGCCCCGGCGGGCGCCGAAGGCGCACAGCCGCTGCCCGCACAGGCGCAGCCTGCCGCTCCGGCCGTTGCGCCTTCCCCTGTAGCGGCCCTGCTGGGGTACGACACGGCCAGCTACTGTACCCAGCTGTCGCAGGGTGATGCCGGACTGCTCCAGCAGTGCACGGCGGCTGAAGCCGAAGCCGCGGCGGCTTTCCGCAGCTGCGTGGCCATGTCCAGCGGCCTGAACGGCATCGGCAGCTATGAAGTGCTGCTGCGCTGCCTGCGGGCTGCCCCGGCAACCCGGTAGTCCCCTCCGTCACCCGGAGAGCCCCCGCCGGCAAGGCGCTGGCGGGGGCTTT
>CALUZP010000129.1 GCA_944325325.1 uncultured Desulfovibrionaceae bacterium | reverse complement strand
AGCTGAGAACACGTTGGGGCGCATGGAGAAGAGGCTGCCGGCAGCATGCACGGATGGCGGTGCGGGTGTTACTGAAACCGCCGCCGTCCGTGCCCCCGGGAAGAGAGGAATTGGGTGCCATCTTTCTGGTGGCTATGCAGGCAAAAGCTGGCGCAGCTCCTCGTGGATGTCGTGCAGCAGTGCAGGAATGGCAAGCCCCTGCGGGCACTGTCTGGCACACTGGCCGCAGCCGATGCAGGAGGGGAAGGCCATGCCGTTTGCCAGAGCCTGCCCGTACTGGATTTTAGCCCAGTGTGTTTCGTTGAACAGTTTATAGTTGTTGTAGAGTCTGAAAAGATACGGAATGGTGACACCTCGGGGGCAGGGCATACAGTAGGCGCAGCCCGTGCACTGGATGCGGTACATGGACTGATAGATCTGCCTGGCCTTGTCGATGGCCAGGCGTTCCTGTTCTGACAGACTGCCCGGCGTATGGTCGGCACAGGCCGCGTTTGCGATCAGCTCGTTTTCGTGTCCCATGCCGCTTAAGGCAACGGCAATGCCCTTATGGTCAAGCACCCAGCGCAGGGCCCATTCCGCCGGTGTGCGGTGCGGCAGAATCGGGTTGTCCCAAATCGCCTGAACACTGGCAGGCGGCGTGCAGGCCAGCATGCCTCCCTTGAGCGTTTCCATGCTGATTACGGGGACACCTTTTGCGGCGGCGTATTCATAGCCGGCAAGACCGGCCTGCAGCTTGATGTCCAGATAGTTGAACTGAATCTGGCAGACATCCCAGTCATATCCGTCCAGGACAGAACGAAAGATGTCCGTTTCGTCGTGCAGTGAAAAGCCGGCGGCCCCGATCCGGCCTTCACGTTTTAGCCGTGAAAGAAAGTCAAGCCCGCCGTTTCGCTGAAAATCAGCCCAGCGAACTCGGTTCAGATTGTGGACAAGATAGACATCCACATGATCGGTGCGCAGTTTTTGCAGCTGCTCGGAAAAAATGGCGTCCCAGCGCTCTGGGGTCTTCATGGAGGCTGAAGGAAGTTTGGTGGCAATCACGCAGTCCTTGCGGATGCCCAGATCCTCAAGTGCCATGCCAAGGACAGTCTCGCTCGTTTTTTGATGGTATGGATACGCGGTGTCGAAATAGTTGATGCCCAGCGCAACGGCCCTGGCGACAAGGTCGCGTGTCTTGACAGGATCCGCCGGCAGATCCCGCCGCATGCCGCCCTGAATGTCAGGGAGGCGCATGAGGCCGAAACCAAGGGAAGAAACTCGGTAGCCGGTCTTGCCAAGCGTTCTGTAGAGCATGGAAGGCACTCCTTGCTGTTGGTGCGTGTTGCTGCCGGTTTTGTCATGAGGCGGGTGCAGCCGCCAGTGTGACGGGCAGGGGCTTTTGTCTCTTCACGACGACCGGCCAGCTACAAGGTTACTGGGCTGCAGCCATGGGTAGGGACAGGCGGCTTCCTGCCGTAAGTCCGAGAGGAAACGTACGCCTGTTGCAGTCTGTATGGACATTGATTGATGTCCTGTTGACTGGCCTGTACCCGGCTCAGACGCGGAACATATTGGGGATGGGTACAGTTGCTTGTTGCAGCCCCGGCGTCTGACCAGGGGAAGCGGTGGCTTGTATACGGTTTTCTGTGCCTGGGGTACAGGAAGAGCCTCTGCCGTTCGAGTCAGCGGGCAAACAGCTCCCCCGGTCGTACAGAAGAGGACAGCACGTGATACAGCGTACTGTCCTCAGCAGCCTTGCGAAAAGTGCACCCCATCAGGCGGCATATACTGTGTTGTATTCCTGGCCGGTCTGCTGGCCCTGGGAGCAGGGCCGACCATCGGCAGGAAACAGTGTTGTTGTACCGTCCAACGGAACCGTTTTCTGTTGCAGTGTGCATGCCATGGAGTTGTGTTTTTTGACTGCACACTGTAAGGGCGCGTCCGACGCCGCCACAGGCTGACACGGCTTTTTCAGGGGAGGCCGAGGGGCCTCGCAGCCTATCGCAGCCGCCAGTATACGGTTATACAGGCGATCCGGTTAATCCATGCCCATGACCTTGCCAAGCTTCTTGGCCGCCTTTCTGACTTTGGACATGGCCTTGCCTTCCCCGGCTTCATCAAATTCACGCAGCAGCTCTTCCTGGCGGGAAGTCAGGCTTGTCGGCGTGAGTACACGGACTTCCACCAGCATATCCCCTTTTTTTTTTTTTTTTCCGGTCTGCCGTTTCTGCCTGAGATAGGGAAGGCCCTCGCCGGGAATGCGGAACGTAGCTCCGCTCTGAGTGCCTTTGGGAATTTTGACTTCCAAGGGACCGTTCAGGCCGTCGATGGTGATTTTGACGCCCAACGCCGCCTGCGGGAAGGTGATGTCGTGGGTGACAATGAGATCCTGCCCGCTGCGTTTGAATTTTTTGCTTGGCTCCACAGTCAGGAAAACATAGAGGTCTCCGGCAGGACCTCCATGCAGGCCGGATTCTCCTTCACCGCTGAGCCTGAGGCGCGTACCGGTATCGACACCGGCTGGAATGGTGACTGACAGATCCTGCGACTTGCGGACCAGTCCCTTGCCCTTGCATCTGGGGCAGGGGTGCGAAATAATGGAGCCTTCGCCATTGCACTTGGGACAGGTCGTTGCGAACTGGAAAAATCCCTGGGAATGGCGGATCTGTCCGGTACCCTTGCACTGTGGGCACGTTTCGCGTTTTGCGCCTTTGGCGGCTCCAGAGCCTCCGCATTCCTCGCAGGTGACCTGGCGTGGAATATTCAGAGTGACTTCTGTACCTCTGGCAGCCTGCTCAAAGGTAAGCTTGAGATCATAGCGCAAATCTGCTCCGGCTTCAGGCCGCGGGCCGCGTCCGCCCCGAGCCGCACCACCCATGCCGAAGCCGAAGATGTCGCCAAAAATGTCGCCAAAGTGGGCGAAGATGTCTTCGTTGGAGGTGAATCCGCCGAACGGACTGCCGTTGACGCCGTCATGCCCGAACTGATCGTAACGGGCGCGGCGTTCCGGCTCCCTCAGGACTTCGTATGCTTCGGCAGCTTCCTTAAAGCGTGCTTCAGCTTCTGCATCACCGGGATTGTGATCAGGGTGATACTTGAGAGCCAGCTTGCGGTAGGCCTTTTTGATTTCCTCGGCAGAAGCCGTGCGCTCGACCCCCAGGACTTCGTAATAATCGCGTTGCTCCATGATGGTGTACCGTGCGCGTGCCAGCCATGCCGGGCAGTGATGAGAGGCCCAGGACACAAAGAGGCTTCCGAAAAATGCGTTCAGGCTCTTTTCGGAAGCTTCAAGACGTTCCGGTCGTCAACCGGCCTGTCCCGCGGCGGGCGGGAACTCCGGCTTCGACCCGACGGCTCAGACGCATGACAAACGCGCCTGAACCGTCCGGAAACTCAGTCGTCCTGATCCGGCTGCGTGGTCGCGGCTTGATTATAATGACTCATGTCTTCAGGAAGGACTTTCCCCGCTGCAATTTCACGCAGAGCAGTCACAATTTCCTTGTTTCGTGAAGGAACGAGCGGTTCGTATCCTTCCCGGAACTGCCGTACCCGCTTGATGGCCATTTGTACGAGCAGAAAACGGTTTTCCACGCGTTCCTGGCAGTCTTCAACAGTGATGCGCGCCATACGGTGCCTCCTCACAAGACGGGTACCCTTAGAATATAAGGCTGTGTCTCAGCCTGTCTAGTGGGCCGTCGTGTTGCTGCAAAAAAAATCCGGCTTTTAGAGCGGGCAGCCGTTGCCTTGTCCGAAAAGCTGGAATTGTTGAAACTGTGCTAAAATGTGTTTTATAGCTTTATCACGGTAACGTGTCAACCTGCCTGACAATGTGCCGGCGCTGAACAGAACGGCCTTATGCTCCGGGTGGGGAGAGAGGTAGAGCAACGTCCTGGCGGGTGGGGGCAACGGGCATTGACGTCTGCTGATCTCCCCGGTATCAAAGTAATTTTACATAGATACGTAAGGCGAGGCAGAGACTGGCCGTCCAACCACATCAACACGGCATATGCAGAATTTTCGAAGATCGTGCGAGCCTGTCACTTGGTTTTGTCCAGACCTTAAGGCAGAGGACAGAGGGTATGCCGCCGTACCTGCTGCTGGTAGAAGGCCTTCATGACAGCGTTCACGCAGTTCCCGCGCTTTACGGTTGACAGAACACGGCAACGAAGGAAAAATGTAACGGTTTCGTTTCATGAAGAGTGCATGGAAAGAAACCCGATTGGATTTCAGGGCCAGAAAGGCTTCTGGCTATCCCTCTGGGGGGTGTCATGGAATTTTTTGCCCAGTTTTTTTCAGCCTGCATCAAACTGCTGGCGCTGATGACGCCGCCTGCGGTGCTCAGCGCGTACATTTCCGGCACCAGTGGCTATACGCGGGAAGAAAAGCGCCGCACGGCCCTGCGCACGGGGTTTGCTGTCTTTGTAACGGGCTTGCTGCTGTTTTTCTTTGGTGAGAACATTTTCAACCTGTTTGGGTTCACCCTGGATGCGTTCCGCATTGGTGCGGGCTGCCTGTTGTTTTTGAGTGCTACAAGCCTGATGAATGACAGTCCGCAGTCGCCGCAGCATATGGACGCCAATGCCGATATCAGTGTTGTTCCCTTGACCATTCCGCTCTGTATGGGGCCTGCCTCCATCGGTGCGGTGATGATTATGGGTGCGTCGTGCTCATCCTTTGAGGAACGGCTTCTGGGCGCGGCGGCTTTGTTTGTGGCTGCAACGTGTATCACACTGATGCTGTTGATGGCGACCAAGCTTGAACGGGTGCTTCGCAAGACAGGGATTGCCGTTCTGGCAAAGTTGACAGGCCTTATTCTTGCCGCCATTGCGGCGCAAGTTATTTTCACGGGATTGAAGTCGTTTCTGCACTGAGACTGGCGGGTTTTTCTGGCGGGATCAATCGTCTGCCAGTCCATGCAGAAGTTACCGGCCGGGGAGCGCCGCTGCCGCTGAGGGGCGGCGCTTTTTGTCTGATTTGAACTGAGAGGAGTCTTATGCTGAGTATGCCGGAATTGCCGGAACCTGTTTTGAACGCCAATGCGGAAACCGTACTTGGCAAGCGCTATTATCGCCGTGACGAACATGGCAAGCCAGTGGAGGACGGCAAGGGCCTGTTCTGGCGTGTGGCCTCTGCTGTGGCCGGGGAAGAAAAAAAGTATGCCGCCTCCGCCTGGACGGCAGACGATCTCGCGCTGGCTTTCTATGATCTGATGACCTCATGGAAGTTTTTGCCCAACTCACCGACACTGATGAACGCAGGCACGGAGCTCGGCCAGCTTTCGGCATGCTTCGTGCTGCCGGTAGGGGACTCCATTGAGGAAATTTTTGATGCTGTAAAGTTTGCAGCCATGATCCACAAGTCCGGAGGTGGAACGGGTTTTTCCTTTTCCCGTCTGAGGCCGCGCGCTTCGCGGGTGGGCACGACGGGAGGGGTTGCCTCTGGCCCTGTGTCGTTCATGCGCATCTTCAATACCGCCACGGAGCAGATCAAACAGGGCGGCACCCGGCGCGGTGCCAATATGGGGATCCTGCGCATCGATCATCCGGATATTCTGGAATTCATCCGCGCCAAGGAAAAAGACGGAGAGTTCAACAACTTCAATCTTTCAGTCGGGCTGACGGAAGCTTTTATGGAAGCTGTGGAGCGCGATGAGGACTACGCGCTGATCTCACCGCACACAGGTACTGAACACGGGCGCCTACGCGCTCGGGAGGTGTTCGACCTGCTGGTCAGCAGGGCATGGCTTTCGGGCGATCCGGGTATCGTGTTTCTGGATCGGATCAATCGTGACAATCCGACGCCTGCTCAGGGAGAGATTGAGAGTACCAACCCCTGCGGCGAACAACCCCTGCTGCCCTTTGAGGCCTGCAACCTTGGTTCGATCAACCTGGCGCGCTTCTATGATCCGTCCGGCACGGAAACGGGCGCCCGTGGAGGCATTGACTGGAATGAGCTCAAACGTGGTGTAAGGCTGGCTGTACGCTTTCTGGACAACGTCATTGACGCGTCCCGCTTTCCGCTTCCGCAGATTAGCGAACGTGTCCGGCGCAACCGCAAGATAGGGCTTGGGATCATGGGCTGGGCCGATCTGCTGTATCAGCTGCGTATTCCTTACGACAGCGATGCCGCACTGGCGCTGGCGGAACGTGTTATGGCCCTTGTGCGCGATACGGGGCGCGAGGCCTCGGCACAGCTGGCCGAAGAACGTGGCCCCTTCCCGGCATGGGAGGAGTCCATTCTGCCGGCCAGGGGATTGCCTCCGTTGCGCAACGCCACCATTACGACCATTGCGCCGACAGGGACCTTGTCAATCATTGCGGGCTGCTCGTCGGGCATTGAGCCGCTGTTTGCCTTGAGCTTTGCGCGCAATGTCATGGACGGCGAGCGGCTTGTGGAGGTCAATCCTTATTTTGAAGAGGCTCTGCGCGAGCGCGATTTGTTCAGTGCGGATCGTATGGCTCGGGTGACTGAAAGCGGCTCCATCCATAACATGGATGACCTGCCGCCAGAATTGCGCCGTGTGTTCGTGACGGCCATGGACATCAATCCTATCTGGCATTTGCGCATGCAGGCGGCGTTCCAGCAGTTTACGGACAATGCCGTTTCCAAGACCGTGAACCTGCCGCACGACGCTACAGAAGAGGATATCCGCAGCGTGTATCTGATGGCGTACCGTGAAGGCTGCAAGGGCGTCACGGTCTATCGTGACGGTTGCAAGGCTTCCCAGGTGCTGACAACCGGCACGGCAGGCGCATCTGCGGCCAGTCCGGCAGCCGCACCAGCTGCGACGCCGGTACGCAAGCGCCCTGATTTCATGACCGGTTTTACTCAGAAGGTGCAGACCGGTCTTGGAGCCATGTACCTGACAGTTAATGAGATTGATGGAAAGCCCTTTGAGGTGTTCGCCACCATCGGCAAGTCCGGCCATTCGGTCACTGCCAAGGCAGAAGCCATAGGCAGGCTTGTTTCGCTGGCGTTGCGTTCCGGAGTGGCTGTACAGGATATTGTGGGTCAGCTCAAGGGCATTGGCGGCGAACACCCGCTGTTCCAGTCCGGCGGACTGCTGCTGTCCATCCCGGACGCCATTGCAAGAGTGCTTGAGGCCCGCTACATGCACGGCGCTCTGGCCGGTTCGCACTGTTCCAGTCTGGAAGGGCAGCATTGCCCCGAGTGCGGCGAGCCGCTGGTGTTCCAGGAAGGCTGCCACCGGTGCCCGTCGTGCGGGTATACGAAATGCGGCTAAAAGCTAAGCTGTGACATACCGCTGCCGGGGAGCGCCTCTCTTTTAATGAACTTCCAGAAGAGGGGGCTCCTGCGGCTGCACAGTGATGTTTAGTCCGGCATGTCAGGCGCAGCCATTTGTATCGGGGAATTACTGCCAGACAACTTTTTTACAAGGCAGGTCAGGGAGCCTGTATTATGCGTTTTCCCAGAGGAAGGCCTCTAGGAGTGTTTCTTCTGTGGTCATCGCAAAAGTAAAAAAACAGGTGGGGTGCAAAGACTTGGCATGTTGCCCTGCTGACAACTGTGTTGAAGCGTATCGGTTAGAGACCCTGCATAGACAAAAAATCCACCAGGCTGCCTGGTGGATTTTTTGTCTATGCAGAGGGTATAGCTTTAGTGGAATCGAGCGAGTCCGGACAAGGTATTCCAGTGCGGCGACTAGAATGCAGTGCTTTTCCTGCACGTCAGAATTGCGCGTCAGAATGAAGCATGTGGTAAGCCACAGTTCGTGAAGAGGACTGTCAGATCCTGCACCGCCCGCAGATGCGCCTGCATAACTGTTTCAGCAGTGCCAGGATCATGTTCGTACAGCGCCTCATGGATTTCCTGGTGTCTTTATGAAGGTCACTCGTTCGAGGGGAGAGAACGGCCTTTCCCCGGTCCTGCCGGGAAAGAACGCTGTATCCGCATTCCTGCAGGGTATCGGGTGATCCCTTAAACCAGACAGTGCTGCAGCCGGAAGCCGTATTGCATCGCTTCGGGCGTGAGGGCAGCTGTTGCCTCCTTGTTCAGTTATTTGTAAAACCTGCCTTGTGAGACACAGAAGACGCTTTTCAGCCCGGGAGGCTTGCCGTGGAATTTTCTGAACAGGCAATAGAAGGCCTTGCACCAGACGAATCGTCCATCCGTTCCGGAAAGGGGCTGGCGAAACCGGCTTCCTGGCAGGAAGTTGGCGAGGAAGGCGGCTTTTTGTGGGGACTGTGCAAGGGCAGTGGCAGTAAGCCGTATCAGGTCCGTGTGGATGTCTCGCAGCAGGAAGTCGGTTTCAAATGTTCCTGCCCGAGCCGCAAGATTCCCTGCAAGCATGTACTGGGGCTTTTGTTTTTGCGGGCCAGAAATGGCAGGGAACTGGGCGGAGAATGCCCGGACTGGGTGCGGGAATGGCGCGACAGGCGTGAGCGGCGTCAGGAAGCCGTGACGGGCCGGCCGGATGCCGGGGAAGGCGTTCCGAAGAAAGCCAGGAAAAAAAGTGCGTCGTTTGCCGAACGTGTGGAAGCGCATCTGCCGCTCATGAGCAGCGGTATGAATTTGCTGGGTGAACGTCTGATTGACGCTGTGCGGCACGGGGTTACCCCTGAATGGTTGAAAGACCTGAGCAGGCGTCTGGTAGATGCGCAGCTGTCCGGCCTTGCACTCATGATCGGCAAGATGGAAAAGGCGTATCAGGGCTGCAAGGACGAAGCGTCGCTGGAACGGCTTGTGTCTCTCATGGGCCGGTTGCAACTGCTGGTGGAGGCGTTTCGGAAGCGCGACTGCCTTTCAGAGGCGGAGCGGTATGATCTGTTTTTTGCTCTGGGGATGACGCTGGACAAGGAGCAGGTGCTTGCGGAGGGTGAACGTCAGAGCGGCATATGGCGTGTGCTCGGCGTGGCTGTTGAGGAATTTGGCCGCATTCGGGAACGGCGGGTCTGGCTGGGCAATGATGAGGGGGCAACCGCTCTGATTCAGGATTATGCCCCCCAGAAGGTGGGATTTCCCGGCGTGTTCAATGCGGGGGATACGTTCACGGGTGATGTGGCCTTTTATCCGGGGACAGTGCGGCAGCGTGCACTGGCGGCGGAAAATTTTATGCCTGCACCGGCGGTCGATCTGCCGTTTGTTGATACGGCGCTTGCCGTGCAGCGTGTGCAGGAACAGGTGGCCGCCAACCCCTGGCTGTGGCGCTGGCCACTGCAGCTGTCCGGCGTGCAGCTGCGCTGCAACAGGGAAGGGTGTCTGCAGGTCATTCTGGCGGACGGGCGGTGCCGGCCGCTTTTCGTCTCATGCGGTGAACGTATGGCCTGGGCCCTGCATGCGTTGTCCCTGGCAGCGCCTGTGCACTGTTTCGGTGAATGGACTGGAAGCGAATTCCTGCCGTTGCTGGCCTGGAGGGAAGGAGCGCTTTCTTTGGTGCGAGAGCATGCGGTCGATACGTTTTTGTAATCCGAACTGCGGGAAGACGACAGGGCGTGCGTGTCCGGCGTCTTGAGAGGAAGGACTTATGGCCATAAGCAATCTTGCCCGTCTTTGCATTGTCGGTAGTGACAAGGGCGGGACAGCGCCCCTTATCCGGGAAGACACCCCCGAGGGAGCCGTGCTGCGCGATCTGGAAGCGCTCGCAGGTCTGGACGGTGCTGGATTTCAGGAGGAGGAAGCAAGAAAGTGCCTTCTGGTTTCTGGCATTCTGGGACTTGGGACAATCAAGGGCATGGAACCGCAGCAGGGAGCCGGTGAGGGCCTGGACTGGATTGAGGAAACCCTTCCTGAAAGTCTGAATCCGGGAGCGCTTTTTTCTTCCTATCCGTATCAGATTCTGGCGTGGATGCGCCGGCGTGGCGAGCGGGTGCCGAGTGTATTTCTGCCTGTGGTGGTGCAATGGGGCGCGCAGGGAAGGCACGATGAGGTGTGTGCTGTTCTGGGGCGGACAGGGCTGCAGCTGTGCCGGGACAATCCCGCGTGGACCCGGCTGGTTGACGATTGCGAGGCGGAGCTTGTCATGCAGGCGCGGGAGAAAGCGCTTCCGGCGTGGGAAGACGCCTCACCAGCTGTGAAGGGGGTTTTGTTGCGCCGCCTGCGCGCGCGTGATCCCGGTGCCGGGCGGGAACTGGTAGCGCCGCTGTTGCAGATGCAGTTCCGCAAGTATGAAGCGTTGCTGTACGAGATGCTGATCGGGCTGTCTGCTGAGGATATGCCCTTATTGGCCGCGTGCAGCCAGAAAAAGAAACCTGCGATCGGGCTCAATCCGGCTACTGTCC
>CALUZP010000128.1 GCA_944325325.1 uncultured Desulfovibrionaceae bacterium | reverse complement strand
CGCCACATGGCGCTGGTAGCCTGGTCAACCACGACGACCGGCGCATCCATGACAATGCTGACCGGCGTCATGCCCGCATCGAGCGCTGCGGAATAGACCACGGGCTTGAAGCTTGAGCCGGGCTGCCGGTGCGCCTGCGTGGCCCGGTTGAACTGGCTGTCATAGAAGTTGTAGCCGCCGACCATGGCTATCACGTCGCCATTCTGGGGTTCAACGGACACGATCGCGCCCTGTACAAGAGGATATTGCTGCAGGCGAAGTGCAATCGGACGCTCCGGCGTGACGCCGGCAGGATCATAGGGGACGGTCTTTTTGGTCTTGGCATCGGTCCGCACGGCAGCCGAAACCCAGATGACGTCACCGGCAGTCAGGACATTGCGCGCGTCCTTGACCGCCGCCGCATACCGTGCCGAAACTTTGGGGTTGGGCTTGCGGGCCCATGACATGTTGGCTGTGGTGATGGTGCCGGTGTAGCGGCCCAGGCGCACTGTGGCCTGTCCCCGTTCCACCTTGGTGACGACCGCTTTGACCCATTCATTGTCCGCCAGATCTTCCGGCTTGAATGTTGACTCCTCAATGAATGCCGCCATTCCGGCCGCATCCAGCTTTTCCACCGGGCCGCGCCAGCCATGGCGCTTGTCTGTCGCTTCAAGGCCGCTGCGCAAGGCCACATCAGCCGCATGCTGCGCCAGAGGCTCCATGCCGGTACGCACGGTCAGGCCGAGCTCGTAGACGGCCTGTTCCCCGTAACAGGGCAGCTCCCAGCCCCTTGCACGCGCGTTCTCCTCACTGAACAGATCGATGAGTTCACGGCGCACTTCTTCAAGATACCAGGCCCCCTCACGACCCATGCCCTCATTCATGGAGCGGTACTCCAGCGGCTGAGCCTTGGCGGCCTGATACTCGTCCTCGGTAATCCAGCCAAGCTCCCTGAGACGGTTCAGCACATGGACCTGACGCGCTTTGGCGGCTTCCGGATGCTTGTAGGGATTGTAGGCTGTCGGCGCCTGCGGCAGACCGGCCAGCATGGCGCACTCGGCCAGCGTCAGTTCCTTGGCGTGCTTGCCGAAGTATGTCCGTGCCGCGGCCTCAACCCCGTAGGCGTTGGCCCCCAGGAAAGACTGGTTGAGATAAATGGTGAGAATTTCATCCTTGGTCAGATAGTTTTCCAGGCGGTAGGCCAGGATGGCTTCCTTGATCTTGCGCTCATAGGTCCGCTCGGGAGAAAGCAGCAGGCGCTTGATGACCTGTTGGGTGATGGTGCTGCCGCCCTGTGTATGCCGGCCAGACTTCAGATTAGCCAGAAACGCGCGTACAATGGCCAGGGGATCCACACCCGCATGATTATAGAAATCGGAGTCCTCAACCGCCATAAGGGCCTTGGGCATCCACGGCGACATTTCATCCAGCGAGACCATGAAGCGCTTTTCGCTGTAGAGCAGCCCAATCAGGCTGCCGTCGCGGGCCAGCACCGTCGTGGCCTGTGGCGGACGGTAGTCGGCAAGCCGCGTGAAGTTCGGCAAATCCGAAACCGCCCACTGATATACCGAAAACAGCACAATCACGCCGGCAAGACACACCACCAGCAACAGCAAACCAAGAGAGATAAAAAAACGTTTCATGGCAAACAGATTCCAAACATTCAGTTGAACCCCGCTCGTACTGATAAACGCGGTACGAGCGCGCCCGTGTCCTGCTGCAGTTCAGCCGGACTGTCTGTGCAGGAATCTGCCCCTGCACAGCCGCTCTCTTCAGGCAGCCACCCTGCGGCAAGACCCGGAACAAAGGGGGCGATTTCCGGAGGGGCAGACCGTTTGCAGGTGCCTGTACCCGGCACAGGGGCAGCCCCTCCCTTTCAGCATAAGCGCACTACGGGCGGCCCACACCGATGCAGGTAACGCCGCGTGCGGCAAGATGCGAAGGAGAGTACAGATTGCGGCCGTCAAAAATAACCGGCAGCTTGAGCAGCTTTTTGAGACGATCAAAGTCGGGATTCCGGAACTGGTTCCATTCCGTGGCAACCAGCAGCGCGTCAGCTCCCCGGCAACCTTCATACGGATCAGTCACCGTGCTGAACAGCGGATTGCCGGCAAGCAGGCGCGCGGCATTGTCTGACGCCTGCGGATCAAAGCCGCGCACGCGCATGCCGTGAGAAGTCAGATCCTCAATGATGTCCAGCACGGGCGATTCCCGCATGTCGTCCGTATTGGCCTTGAAGGCCAGCCCCCACACGGCAAGCGTCCTGCCTTCCACGCCACCGTCAGCGGCAAAAAATTCCCGAATCTTGACCGCCATATGCTTTTTCTGACGCGTGTTGACTTCCTCAACCGCGTTCAGCAGAGCGGGTTCCATCCCGTAGGTGCGGGCCGTATGGATCAGCGCCTTCACGTCCTTGGGGAAACAGGATCCGCCATAGCCCAGCCCGGGATAAATGAAATGATAGCCGATACGGCTGTCCGATCCGATCCCGTTGCGCACGTCGCGCACGTCAGCGCCGACTTTTTCGCACAGTGTCGCAATTCCATTGATAAAGGAAATTTTGGTGGCCAGCATGCCGTTTGCCGCATACTTGGTCATCTCGGCGCTGCGCGGGCTCATGACGATGAGCTTCTCCCGGCTGCGGGCAAAGGGCGCGTACAGCTCCCGCATGATGGCCGCGGCCCGCTCGCTGTTTGTACCCACGATGATGCGATCGGGCTTCATGAAATCGTTGACGGCGTCGCCCTCTTTCAAAAATTCGGGATTGGAAACAACATCAAAGGGGATGCTTTCGCCCCGTCTGTTCAGTTCCGCAGACACAAGGGCATGGACGCGATCTGCCGTCCCCACAGGTACCGTCGACTTGTCCACAATAATGAGCGGGCTGGCCAGATGCGAACCGATTTCACGGGCTACCTGCTCGACATAGCGCAAATCGCAGGAACCGTCAGACCACGGAGGGGTTCCCACGCAGATAAAGACGCACTCTGCTCCGCGCAGGCCGTCTGCAAGGCATGTGGTGAACGAAAGCCGCCCTTCGGCAGCGTTCCGCTTGACAAGTTCGTCAAGCCCCGGCTCAAAAATATGGACGTGCCCGGCCTCAAGCTGTTTCACAATGGCCGGATTGGCATCCACACAGTGCACGGTATTGCCCATTTCGGCAAAGCACGCCGCGCTCACCAGTCCCACATAACCTGTGCCAACTATACAAAGTCGCATATCACCATTCCTGTTTCTTGGAACAGATTCTTTCTGAACGTGCACACATTCAAAGCGGCCCTGCCCCGTACTGTGAAGCAGCGTGCCCACGCTGCGCCCCAAGACGCGCCGGCCTGACCGCAAAACGGTCTGTGCGGCCTGACACTGCGGCACACTCGTGCCCTGCAGCGCTCGCCTCCGCCCGTGCAGCCGCTGTGCATCGTGTGCAAGGGTAGTGCTTGTTTTTAAACACGAACCCGACTATCGTCAACACACATTCCAGACCTCCGGAGGCAGGCATGGCAGTGATCGGCATCGGACTTGACCTTGTAGAACGCGCCCGTATTGCACAGGCCCTGGACCGGTTCGGCGAGGCCTTTCTGACGCGCATTCTGTCGGCTGAGGAACGGAAACTGGTGCCGCAGGGGGCCGCCAGAAAAATCGACTTCGTCGCCGCGCGCTTTGCCGCCAAGGAAGCGGCCGCCAAAGCCCTGGGAACCGGCTTTGCCAACGGCATCGGCCCCCGGGATTTCGAGGTTCTGTCCCTGCCGTCCGGCGCACCCCGCCTGCGCCTTGCAGGACCAGCTCTTGAGCATGCCCGGCGTCTTGACGTCTCCGCATGCCATCTTACCCTTACACACAGCACCACTCATGCGGCCGCTGTGGTCGTTCTTGAAAACGGGCCGCTCACTTCGTCAAGGGATTGAATCTATGGAACTGCACGGAACTACCATTCTTGCCGTCCGGCACAAGGGGCACGTGGCGCTGGCCGGCGACGGTCAGGTGACGCTGGGACAAAGCGTCGTCATGAAACACACCGCCCGCAAGGTCCGCAGCCTCAACAAGGGGCGCATCCTCGCAGGGTTTGCCGGCTCCACGGCGGACGCCTTTGCCCTGTTCGACCTTTTTGAAAAGCAAATCGAAGAATGCAGCGGCAATCTCGTCCGAGCCTCTGTTGAGCTTGCCAAACAGTGGCGTGCGGACAAATACCTGCGGCGGCTCGAAGCCATGCTGCTGGTGGCCGACCTCGATCACATTTTCATCCTGACAGGCACAGGCGACGTTGTCGAACCCGATGACGGCGTTGCAGCTATCGGCAGCGGCGGCAACTACGCTCTCGCCGCAGCCAGGGCCCTTGTCCGGCACGCTCCGGATCTCTCGGCGGCCGACATTGCCCGGGAGGGCCTGCATATCGCTTCCGAAATGTGTGTCTTCACCAACAGCAACATCACGCTCGAATCCTTGTAGCAAACACCGCCAGCGTGTGGGCGGCCTGTCCCGGCCGCCGCACGGCGGCAGGTTGCGCGCCGCCATCTCCTCCCAGTCCGTTCATCCTGAGCACCGTGCCAGCCGTCACAGGTCGTTCCCGCACGGTGAGGCCCGGCCCGCTTGCCACGGTTCATTGACCGGACAGCGCGCCCAGGCCAATCCGATGCCAGGTATCGCTCATCCCCTCCAGAGGCCCGCAGCCAGGCCACAACGCCCATGGCCGCGGCTGCCGCCCAAGGTTTTCAGACAGCCGTCCAGCACCCGGGTAGCAGCCGGCCCCGCCGTGCCGCACGGCCTGCCACCGCAGTGACCTTTCACCCGGCGCCTCCAGCCTCTTGCCGCAGTACCGCCCAGGCCGTACCAGGCACAGTACTGTACTGCATCGCTGTGCCGCATTGCTGCCGTATTGCATGCCCGGCGCGCTCCTGCTCTGGAAGGTGCCGGCCGCCTGCGAGCCGCGTCAGACCGTCAGCGCAGTCCCGCCTTAAAGCGCTTCAGACGCTCCCAGGAAACGCGCAGCCGTTCCGGCTCAATGCGGCCTTGCCGCACAAGATCGACCAGGGCTGCATGCGCCCTGGCTGCCAGCGCGGGATCATAGTCCCTGCCATTGTTGCAGAACAGCAGAATATCGTTGCCCGCCAGCACTGCCAGCCGGATCAGTTCTTCCAGCGGATAGGTGCCGGACACTGCGCCCATGCCGAGATCGTCGCTGATGACGACACCCTCAAAGCCCAGCTGCCGGCGCAACAGCCCTTCAATGACGGCCGGAGACAGCGAGGCCGGCAACGCTGGATCAAGACGCCTGTTGAGCACATGCCCGACAAGAACCATCCCGGTCCAGCCGGATGCAATGGCGTCACGATACGGCAGAAGCTCGTCTTCCGACCAGGATTCCGTCACATCAGGCAGCGCGCTGTGCGAGTCCAGTGTGGCGCTGCCGAGTCCGGGGAAATGCTTGAGTGCAGGCATGACGCCCGCCGCCAGCAGGCCACGGGCAAAGGCATCCGCATGGGCGGACACCTGAGCGGGAGTATTGCCGAACAGACGTTCCTTGTCACCAAGACCCGGGCTGCAGGCCGAGCGCCGCACATCGGCCACAGGCGCCAGATTGACATTGATGCCAAGGGAGCTGAGCTCAAGCCCTGTCTGATACGCGTGGCAGTATGTGCTCTGCACATCCTGAGCGCCCATGGCCATGGCGGACGGCAGGGGGGTAAACCCCCGCGCCTCAGACAGCCGCACCACGCGCCCGCCTTCCTGATCCACTGCGATGAGCAGAGGGTATCTGGCATGCGCCTGAAGCGCTGCTGTCAGCTGCCGCACCTGATCAGGCGAGACAATGTTGCGCTCGCCCCTGCTTGCGGTGTCCCTGTCAAACAGGATCACACCGCCCACCGCGCCGCTTTCAAGCCCCTCAAGCAGATCCTGAGGAGGAACAGTGCCGCGAAAGCCAACCATCAGCATGGCCCCGGCCATTTCCTCCACGCTGGGATCGGCAGCCGGAGACACACGGCAGAAGGCCAGACACACCGCAATGACAACCCCGAGCACGACTGTATGGCGCATTTTCCCCCCAAAATACAACAAGGCCTTTCCAGACCGGGCCGAACGCGTTACCGCCAGCACACAGTTACCGATTCCATCTGCCCGAATTCGACGCTGGATCTGCAGATCCGGCAAATCAGCGCGCCATCCAGAACTGTACAAAACAAAAACGGCGGATACCCGCAGGTAACCGCCGTTTCAAAAAGTATGGCTCTGTGAAGTTACTTCACTTCGACAGTGGCGCCGGCTTCGGTCAGCTGCTTCTTGGCTTCTTCGGCATCTTCCTTGGACACGGCTTCCTTGATGGTGGACGGAGCGCCGTCAACCTTGTCCTTGGCTTCCTTCAGGCCCAGGCCGGTCAGAGCGCGCACAACCTTGATGACGCCGATCTTGTTGGCGCCGGCTTCCTTCAGAATAACGTCGAATTCGGTCTTTTCTTCTGCTTCTTCAGCGGCAGCGGCGGCAGGAGCGGCAACCATCATGCCCATGGCGGGAGCAGCAGCGGACACACCAAACTTTTCTTCGAGTTCCTTGATGAACTCGGAAAGTTCCAGCACGGTCATATTGGCGATAAAATCGACAACTTCAGCTTTGGTAACGGCCATTGGAGTACTCCTTGAGTTCTTTGGCTTGGTTGAGGTTCAATGCGTTTGCGCAGTCGCAGAAAGACAGCTAGGCGGCCTTCTTCGCTTCCAGGTCCTTGAGGGCGTACAGAAGCGGGCGAATCATGTTGGCAAACAGAGACACAAAATTGGTGGGCACGGCGTTCATGGTGCCAAGCATGCTGGAAAGCAGTTCCGGCTTGCTGGGGAGCTTGGCCAGTTCATCCACCTGGGCTGCCTCGAGGACTTTCCCTTCAAGGCTGCCATGACGGACGACAAACAGCTTGCTCGTCTTGGCGAAATCACTCACGGCCTTGGCCACCGCCACCGGGTCCTCAAACCCAAGGGCAACCGCACAGTTCTCCTTGAAACGATCCTTGATGGAGTCGTGCGTTGTGTCGGTAAAAGCAATACGGGCAAGGGTATTCTTCACAACGAGGCATTCGCCCCCGTTTTCGCGAAGTTTGACCCGCAGCCGCGTCAGCTCTTCCACCGACATCCCCTTGAATTCGGTCACCACGGCAATCGAGGCAGCAGAGGCACGATCCTTGATGTGCTCGATAACTGCGGCTTTTTCAGACCTGTTCACGTGAATCTCCTTCACGTTGGGGGTTGCCAGATGGAATGCCGAGCCAAAGAATCTGTCTGGACAGGAACATTAAGGGAATCGTCCCACCTGCCGTCTTCGACTCGAATTCCGTTTCCTCTGCCAAAGCGCCGCACAGTGCACGGCGTCAGTTCACAAAAGCCTTGCGTGACAAACGCCAGGCGATACCTGGCGTTTGCTGCACACATTAGCCTTCGATGAATTTCTTAATCAGCGAGACGTCAACCTTGAAACCGGGTCCCATGGTCGTGGAAACGGCCATGTTCTTCATATAGGTGCCCTTCGCAGCCGACGGCTTGAGGCGGTTCACGGCTTCAAGCAGCGCCTTCAGGTTGTCCAGAATCTTGGCGGGGCCAAAGGAGACCTTGCCAAGGGGCGCATGCAGCACACCGGCCTTGTCAACCTTAAAATCAACACGGCCGGCCTTGAGTTCCTTCACGGCGTTGGCCACGTCAAAGGTCACGGTGCCCGTCTTGGCGTTGGGCATGAGCCCGCGGGGGCCAAGCACACGGCCGACCTGACCGACAAGCGCCATCACGTCAGGCGTGGCCACGGCAGCGTCAAAGTCCAGCCAGCCTTCCTTGATTTTGGCAACCAGTTCCTGGCCACCGGCATAGTCAGCACCAGCGGCAAGCGCTTCGGCTTCCTTTTCGCCCTTACAGAACACGGCCACACGCACAGTCTTGCCGAGTCCGTGAGGGAGGGAAACCGCGCCACGAACCATCTGGTCAGAGTACTTGGGGTCAACCCCAAGGGCCAGGGCCACGTCAACGGTTTCATCAAACTTGGCAAAAGCCGCGGCAAGGGACTTTTCCACGGCCTCTTCCACAGAGAACCGCTGGGAAAGATCGACGCCTTCCACAGCCTTGCGATACTTTTTCCCGAATCTGGGCATTGCTCTATCCTTTCAGAAGCTGAGTTCCAACATCTCCTGCCATCCGGCGCGTGTCGCGACGTGCGGCAGTACGATTGACGCGGTCGAAATCTACTTGATTTCGATGCCCATGCTGCGGGCAGTGCCCATGATGGAGCGCTTCGCGGCGTCAAGATCCTTGGCCGTAAGGTCAGGCAGCTTCAGCTTGGCGATTTCTTCAACCTGCTGCGCGGTAATGCTGCCAACCTTGTTCCGGTTCGGTTCGCCCGAGCCCTTTTCCACCTTGGCAGCCTTCATGATCAGCACGGCCGCCGGCGGGGTCTTGGTAATAAAGGTGAAAGAGCGATCCGCATAAGCGGTAATGACAACAGGAATGATCATGCCCTTCTGATCAGCGGTACGGGCATTGAATTCCTTGCAGAAGGCCATGATATTCAGGCCATGCTGACCAAGAGCCGGACCTACTGGCGGAGAAGGATTGGCGGCTCCGGCGGGAATCTGCAATTTGATTTTGGCAACTTCTTTTTTGGCCATGGTATGCAACCTCTATAGCCACCCCGCAAAACGGGGGGAGATACGCTGACTAGCCCTTGGAAACCTGGATAAAATCAAGTTCTACAGGCGTCTGTCTTCCAAAAATAGACACAGTCACGCGGAGCTTGCCCTTGTCATAGTTGACGTCCTCAACCACGCCGTTAAAGCCGGCAAAGGGCCCGTCAACCACGCGCACTTCCTCGCCGCGTTCAAAACTGAACTTCGGTCTGGGCTGTTCCTTGCGTTCCTGCATGAGCGACAAAATGCGCTGGGCTTCCTCTTCACGCATGGGAGCAGGACGTGTCTTGCCGCCCACGAAGCCGGTGACTTTGGGAATGGACTGCACCAGATGCCAGGAAAAGTCGGTCATCGTCATGCGCAGCATGATGTAACCAGGATAAAACTTTCTGGTCGTAGTGCGCTTGGTGCCGCCCTTGCCCAGTTCGACAACCTTCTCGGTAGGAACGACAACCTCATGGATGAGGCCGCCTTCCTGATTGGTCCGCATCATTTCACGGATGGTTGCCTCGACGCGCTGCTCAAAACCGGAGTACGTATGGATGATGTACCAGCGAGCCTTACTCTGGGCGCTGTCCTCGGAGACAGCAGCACCCCGCGTCGCTTGCTCTTCGGGGATCTGCGATTCCGGTGCAGCGTTCATAGAAGCCTCTTGATCCGTCATGGGACACCTTCCAACAAGCTAAGCCGACAGGATAAGGGCAATGATCTCGGACAACCCAAGGTCTACAAGACCAAGAAACACAACCATCACCGCCACAAAACCAAGAACGACCAGGCTCGTCGTCCTTGTTTCCTTGAGGGTCGGCCAGGTAACTTTGCGCATTTCAGCCTTGGACTGCTCGACATAGTTCTTAAAGTCGAGAACCTTGGCAAAAATGCCCTTCTTGGATCCAGACTGCCCGTCCTGGGCTGAGGGTTGTTTCTTTATCATGTCGTTTTCCGCAATAAAAATGGCAGGGCAGGAGGGATTCGAACCCCCAACATCCGGTTTTGGAGACCGGCGCTCTACCGTTAGAGCTACTGCCCTGCGTTTATGAAGTCACTACCGGGTTTCACGATGGAGAGTATGCTTCTTGTCCCAAGGACAATACTTCATAATCTCCAGACGACCGGTCGTGTTCTTCTTGTTCTTGTCTGTGGCGTAATTGCGTCGCTTGCACTCAGTGCAGGCAAGCAGAATGTTCACTCGCATGGGTTACTCCACAATCTGGGTCACCACACCAGCGCCCACGGTACGGCCGCCTTCACGGATAGCGAAACGCAGGCCCTGTTCCATGGCGATGGGGGAAATGAGTTCAACATTGAACGTGGCGTTATCACCAGGCATGACCATTTCCACACCTTCAGCCAGGGTGATGACACCCGTCACGTCCGTGGTACGGAAGTAGAACTGAGGACGATACCCGCTGAAGAACGGGGTATGACGGCCACCTTCTTCCTTGGAGAGGACGTACACTTCGGCCTTGTACTTCTTGTGCGGGGTGATGGACTTGGGCGCAGCAAGAACCTGGCCGCGTTCAACTTCTTCACGCTTCACACCACGCAGCAGCACGCCGATGTTGTCGCCAGCCTGACCCTGGTCAAGAAGCTTGCGGAACATTTCAACGCCGGTGCAGGTGCTCTTCATGGTGGGATGGATACCCACGATTTCGACTTCGTCACCCACCTTGATCACGCCGCGTTCCACACGGCCGGTCACCACGGTGCCGCGACCAGAGATGGAGAACACGTCTTCAATGGGCATCAGGAAGGGCTTGTCGATTTCACGCTGAGGATCAGGCAGATAGCTATCCAGAGCGTTCAGCAGTTCTTCAATGCACTTGCAGTCAGGAGAATCGGCGCTGTCAGCTTCCAGAGCCTTCAGAGCGGAACCGCGGATGACCGGCACTTCGTCGCCAGGATAGCCGTAGCTGGTCAGAAGTTCGCGCACTTCCAGTTCGACGAGTTCGAGCAGTTCGGGGTCGTCGACAAGGTCGCACTTGTTCATGAACACGATGATGTTCGGCACGCCGACCTGACGGGCGAGCAGAATGTGCTCACGGGTCTGGGGCATGGGACCGTCGGTGGCGGCCACCACGATGATGGCACCGTCCATCTGCGCAGCACCGGTGATCATGTTCTTGATGTAGTCAGCGTGGCCGGGGCAGTCCACATGCGCATAGTGACGCTTTTCGGTTTCGTATTCAACGTGCGCCGTGGCGATGGTGATGCCGCGTTCCCTTTCTGCGGGGGCCTTGTCGATTTCGTCATAGCCCACGAAGGTGCCGCCGCGCTTCAAGGATTCATACTTGGTAATGGCAGCGGTAAGCGTCGTTTTACCGTGGTCGATGTGACCAATGGTGCCAACGTTGACGTGCGGCTTGGTGCGCACAAATTTTTCCTTGCCCATAACGATCTCCCTTTAGTTGCTTGTCAGTAACAATGAATCTGAGCCAATGTCAGCGGAACGAAATCACAACGACCTTCAAGGTCTTTGCCATTCCGGCATGCTCAGGCACGGCTCAACAGGGTAGAATGGGGTGGGGGGCAGGAATGGAGCGGGAAACGAGACTCGAACTCGCAACCCTCAGCTTGGAAGGCTGATGCTCTAGCCAATTGAGCTATTCCCGCCTGTGCGCCGTAGTCCCCTGACAGGTTCACTGTCTCCTACAGCCGTGTCAGCTTGTAAATACGCAAATCTCCGATCCCTCAGAGATTTGCGCTTACTTACATTGCCTGCGACCAGCATTCTCAAATTCTGTGATGGTGGAGGGGGGAGGATTTGAACCTCCGAAGTCTCACGACGACAGATTTACAGTCTGTTCCCTTTGGCCACTCGGGAACCCCTCCACAGGGTCGCCTGGAGCTGGCGATGGGACTCGAACCCGCAACCTGCTGATTACAAATCAGCTGCTCTGCCAGTTGAGCTACGCCAGCAACAGGAATAGTTCTTTACCCTCGCTTCGAACTTTTGGCAAGTAAAAAATTGCGTTTTTCGAATTTTTCTTTTTTTTTTGTTTTCCACCGCTCTCAACAGGGCACTCCGGCCGGGGGCACATCCCCTGTCGACCGGACGTGCCCCACTCAGGCTATGGAAGCACGGTAACAACATAACCGTGTGAGTCATCAAGATATTTCTTTACAAGCCCCTGCAGTTGCGCCGGCGTGACCTGACGTGCCAGCTCGATTTTTTTGCGGTTGAAGTCAAGCGCCCTGCCCTCAAGGGCAAGCGTTGCCGCTTCGCCGGATCGGCTGGCCAGCCGCTGCATGGCCCGATAGTAGTTGCCTTCCAGCTGGTTGCAGCCACGCGTCAGCTCTGTTGCCGGCAGCGGGGTCTTGCGCAGTTCGGCAAGAATGTCCCTGAACCCCTTTTCGGCCTCGGCCAGCCTTTCCGGCTCCGTGCCGATGTAGAAAACCATATACCCGAGCTCGTCGTTCTGCACGTTGAAGACGCTGACGGTGTACCCCAGCCCCTTTTCATCGCGCAGACGGCTGAAGAAGGGACCGCCCATACCGCCAAAGGTTTCTTCCATCAGCGCCAGCCCCGGCGTGTCAGGGCTGGACAGCGGCGCCGTGGGGAACACCAGCATCAGATGAGCCTGATTGCGCTCAGGAAGCTTCAGGGCCAGCGCTTTTTCCTTCCCCCAGGCCGGAGGCTCGATCTCGGAACCAGCCTCGGACGGCACCGGCAACGCCCGGGCAAAGGCCAGTATTTCCTCGCGATCAAAACTGCCTGTGACCGCAAGCACCCAGGGACGCTTCTTCTGTTTTTCCCAGAAAATCCGGATCTGCTCCTGCGAAAAGCTGTTCACGATTCCGGGATCGCCGAGCGCCTGATAGCCGAACACGCTGTCGGGGAACAGGAAGGGCGGCAAATTGCGGAACAGCAAGCCGATGGGCCTGTCTTCAGCGCTGCTGATGGCAGCAATCTGAGCCTGTTTTTCGCGGGCCACATCTTCGGGTGTAAAGGCTGGCGTGTTGACGATTTCGGTAAACAGTCCCAGCAGATCACGGCTGAAACGGCTTGGGCCGTCCAGACTTACGCCAAAGGAGGTCTTGCCTGTCGACGCCTCGATGACACCGGCCCGGTCAGCAATGGCTCCCTGCAGCGCAAGACGGCTGCGCTTCCCGGTGCCCTCGGTCAGGGTGCGCGCCACCAGGGACGCAAGCCCCTGCTGATCAGGCTCCTGCAAGGATTCGCCACCGGCGAACCGCAATTCCAGAGCCATATGCGGCATGGACTTGTCCGGGATAAGAATGACCTTGCGCCGCGAGTCAAGCTCGATGACTTCGGTCCTGCCGATGAGCGCCGTCTTTTGCGTCTGTACAGAGCCCTTCCCTGCCCCGTCACCGGATCCAAGCGCTGCACGCATCACTGCCGCCGTGTCGCTGGCCTGCCCGCCTTGTTCCGTCCGCGGCTCAAGGACAGCCGCCGTCATTCTGGAAGGCACTATCCAGCCGTCGATAACCCGCTGCAGCGCAGCCTTGTCAACCGATCGCAACGCCTGAATGATGTTGATTTCTCCCTGTTCACCGCCAAGGAAAAACTGAAAGTAGCCCAGATGAGAAGCCATGCCGGAAACCGTTTCGCGTGAGCGATAAAGGTTTTCCTCAAGGTTGAGCTTGGCCCGCTCCAGCTCCTGTGCCGTAAACATCCCCGTTGAAAGGTGCGTCAGATCGCTGGTCAGCTCCTGCCAGAACCTGGCAAGCTTGGAGCGATCGAGCTCAGCAAAAATCATGAGCATCCCCACCCTCTCCAGCGACAGGTTCTGCACGCTGACAGAGTCGACGAGCTGGCGCTCGTACTTGTACTTCCTTGGCAGAAAGGCCGTGGCATCCCCGCCGAGCAGCTGCGCAAGCACCTCGATAGTCATGGACTGGTAGTCCGCTATGCCAGGCACCGGCACCGCCGCAACAAGATACACCTTGTTCCACGGCCCCGGCGTGACGCTGACCAACCCCCCGTTGCCGAGGGTTGCGGCATCAATGGGCACGGCCAGCCTGTCAGCTCCATTGTTGCGGTAGCCGCCAAAAAGCCGCTCAGCCTCGGCAAGAGCCTTGGACGCACTCACATCGCCCACAACGACCAGAAGCATGTTGCGCGGCTGATACAGCTCCTGCACATAGGCCCGGATGTCTTCCGCCGTGATGGCCCGGATCGTCTTTTCAAAGCCGATAATGGGATGCGCGTAGGGCGTCCCGGCCAGTACATCCGCCTGAACCGTCTGGAACAGGCGGGACAACGGCTCATCCTGCCCCCGCTTGAGCTCGGCAATCACGACTTCCTTTTCAGACTTCAGCTCCTCCGGATCCAGCGCCGCATGGAAGGCCATATCCTCGACGACATCCATGCCAAGCTTCCAGTGCCTGGACGGCACGTCGGTAATATAGACCGTATAGTCAAAACTCGTCGCTGCATTGAGGTAGCCGCCGGCAGATTCGACCACCCGGCTGATTTCCCCCTTGGGGCGGCGCGCCGTTCCCTTGAACACCATGTGTTCAAGCAGATGGCTGATCCCGGCCCAGGCCGGCTTTTCGTACGCCGCCCCGGCATGGACATACAGCCGCGTGGAAACAATAGGAAACCGGTGGTCTTCTTTAATGAGTACCGTCAGGCCGTTGGCCAGCCGCACAAGACGTGTATCCTCGCCAAGAAACGGCTTGTCTTCAGACGCCCTCGCCGGTGACGCCGCAAGCAGCCCCACGAGCAATACGCCCGTCACAAAGGCTAAGGCCCACCGCTGAAAAAATGTCGCAATCCTCATATGCACTGTCTTCCATCCTTTTGTGCTAGTCCCAGCCCCGCCTGCACGGCAACAGCGCCGCGACACAGGGCAAAGGGCTCAACGTCACTGCCGGTTATCTGGCGGTCATTTTCCGAAAAGCCTGCTGCCTCACATGCGCCCTGCACAGTCAGCCCGGCAGCCCAGCCTTCTTCCAAAAGACGGCCAGCAGCGCTTTAACCACCGGCCAGGCCAGCCGGATGAGTCAGGACACAGGTAAGGGGCAATAGCGCTCCGCAAACCGTTCAGAGCAGGGTCCGTGCTGCTGCAGTCCAGCACCCGCTTCTCCAGGCGCAGGCACTCCGCTGGCATGCGTTGCCCGGAGTCCCCCCGCGGGGGGAGATACCCGCCACATGCCAAAACATGGCTGCCGCCTCTTGAACAGGCTCTGCCGGCATGTCCCGCACCCACCAGGCACACACTGCCGGATCGCGCAGCGAGTCAGCTGGCAGTGCCAGCATCCGGGGTATATCTCCTCGGTAAGCCCCTGTGCGTAATTGCGGCAAGGCCTCGTGCGGCTCCATCTGCCGGAACGACCTTTTCAGACGGCACACGCCCATAGCAGCGGACATGAACCGACAATACCTGCTATATAAGTATGGATGCAAGGATTACAATAGGCAGGCGCGCCGCCATGGCCCGCATACAAAAAAATCCACACAACCAGTGTGGATTTTTCAACTCTGTCCTGCACAACTGGAGCAGGCACAGGGCTGGCCTTTCTGACAAAGCAACCCGGGCTGGCCACAGGCATGACGCCGGCCCCCTCCGTGTTGCAGCTTGCTGGCAGCATCAATGCCGTCCGGGTCCTGCCCAGCAGCACGCGCCGGCCAGACCAGTAGAGGATGCAGCAAAAAGGCGGAACGCGGAGTTACGCCCCGCCGGGTGATCGGACGTTCAGTTCGCGGAAGATCCATTACGATGCTGCGCCTTGTCGGCCATGTCCCTGGGCAGGAAACGCCATGTATCCCTGAGCACCATGGCCGCGTCGTTAATAAAGGGCAGATCGTTGTAATACAAGGCGCCGATAGGCACGCCAAGATCTTCCTGGGCTGCGGCAAAACGCTGGTGCACCGGACTGAAGGAAACCCAGAACGGGGTAAACATCCACAGGAAAAACCAGATGAAGACCACGGCAAACAGAAGCTTAAGCCACGCTTTGAGGCGGGAAGGGGAAGAACTTGCCGGGGCGGAAGAGGATTCTGTACTCATGACACCATCCTTGAAGGGGGCAACGCCAGCGTCCTGCGAGGCAGCCCAGTGTTTTTCCCTTCTCCGGGCGGCCTCCGGCAGCCTCAGCGGCACGCCATCAGACATGAAGACAAACCGGGAATACCGAGGCAGACGCCACAGCATTCCCGGCTGGATTACGGCCGGACAAGCCGGACGCAGGTATGCAAGTTAGATCTTGGCGGTGATTTCGGGGAACACGATGTAGAACATGACATACGCCATGCCCAGCGTCAGCGCCAGGTTGAAGCTCTGGCCGCACACATACAGGATGAGGGGCTTGCCGCCCTTGAAGTATTCAGCCAGTTCACGGAAGTTGGTGGACAGGCCGATGGCGGTGAAGGCCAGCACGAAGAACCAGGTGCGCACGCCCTTTTCAAGGCCGTTGATCAAGCCCTTGTTAATGAGAGCGGTGCCCAGATCCGGACCAAGCGAAGCGCTGAGGTAGGAGAAGATCACCGAAGCCACGAGGAAGCCGATGACGAACTTGGGGAAGCGGTTCCAGATTTCGCCAGCGCCAACGGTACGGCCGGCGGTATGCTCGATGGAGGTACACCAGTACACGGCCACGCCGAAGGCAGTCACACCGATGAGCACGTTCTGGATCATCTTGATGGTGGCGGCCACATACATGTCCTTCTGACCGAGCAGAGCGCCAGCAGCAGCCACAGCGCCGGTGGAGTCAACGGTACCGCCGATCCACGCGCCGCCCAGGACTTCAGGAATACCCACAGCATGGATGAACGCAGGCAGCGCAACCATCATGATGGCTGTGAAGGCCAGCGAGAGGCCCAGAGCCAGAGTAAGTTCTTCCTTCTTGGCGCGGCACGCGGCGGCCGTGGCAATGGCTGCAGAAGTACCGCACACGGACATGTCGGCCGAGATGGTGATGTTGAGAGAGTGGGGCTGGCCATCTTCAGAACCTTCTGGCCGAAGATGAACGTACTGATGAGCACGATAGGCGTAACCACCCAGGCCACGAAGATACCGGGGATACCGATGGCGACAATCTTGTCAAACAGGATTTCAGCACCAAGCAGAACCAGACCGGTCTTGATGAAGTATTCCACCTGCAGGGCCGGCTTCATCCACTTGGGAGTGCCGACGGTGTTGGCAACGATCAGGCCGACGATGATGGCCCACGGTTCAACGCCGAGGCCATAGTAGGCCATGGTTTTCTGGTTGCCCAGCAGCATGGCGATGATGGCAAAAATAAACAGACCTACGAAACCAATGGCGAAGGAGGAGACATTGCGGCCCATGATTGCGGTCCCAATGCCGAAAAATACGAGGAACGCCACCATCAGCAGCGGCAGGCTCGCAAACAGGTTCTTGGCCTTGGCGGGAGCCAGCTTGCCGGCGGCCTTGACGTCCTTCTGCCAGGTGTCGATGGCAGCCTTGGCGGCCGTGTTCAGACCTTCATCGGAGAACTGCGCAGCAGCGGCGGCATTTTCAGCCAGCTGGGCGGCAGCCAGGCTGGCCTGCACCTTGGCATTGGCTTCTTCCTGCTTGGCCTTGAGAGGCGCATTCTTGGCGTCCACATCAGCCTGGCTCACATAGAACGCGGCAACAGGATTGTTGCTCCACTTGCCGGGCGCGGCGGTCAGCCAGGAAATTTCCTTGCTCACGTCAAGCGACGTGCCGACCATTTTGGATTTTTTGGACTGGGCCTGCAGATAGGCAATGGTTTTAAACGGAGCGCGCTCCGCTTCCGCCTTCATGATGGCGTTCTGTTCCGCAATCTGTGCTGCGTACTTGGTTTCACCACCCTGCACGAAGACGATATATCCGAAAATCAGCAGAATAAAACCAAGCCAGATGGCCCAGTAATCTTCTGTCTTCCAGAGATCGGACCACCGAGCTCCCCCATCGTGGGCGACAACATTTTGATTATCAGCCATAACTCCTCCCAATATAATGGAAATACTTTGAAGTGCGACACTCCCGAAAGCGTCCACCTCGCGTCGCGCACTTCATACGCGGCAATTTGTGCAATTTATAACCTAACCGCTATACAACCTGTCAAGACATAAGTCTCTCTTTATAGCATTTCTCTGGTGATTTTATTTTTTTATCTGTTTATTATAAGAAATCGCAAGCTAAAATTTAAAACTCATGTCTATCTTAAAAAAAAATCACTATATTTATCAAAAGCAATACTGTATATTTATATTAAATATGAACAATAGTAGTGATTTATAAATAAATTTCATATCAATATCAACAATATTGTTATCTATTAATATGTAAAAATCTAACTCTATACCTAAATATATTTTAAATATAAAAAAAGCGCAGCCGTTCAAAGGCCGCGCAATATTGGGCAACACAGATTTTCTTCAGGCTGTTTGCGCGATGCTTGCCACGGCATACAAGAGCAGTTCGTTGACGTTGCGCACATTTTCACCGAACACCTTGAGAATGGCCTCCCAGGTCACGGCCTGTTCATCCTCTTTCCAGCAGTCGTAATCTGTGCTCATACCTACAGCTGCATAGGGAATTTCTGCTTCATTGGCCAGTGCGGCCTCAGTGGCGATGGACATGTTGATGATGTCCCCTCCCCACAGGCGGAACATGCGTGACTCGGCACGGGTGGAAAAGCGCGGTCCCTCAATGGTCACAACCGTGCCGCGCGGATGATAGGCCAGCCCCAGAGCCTGGCAGCCCTGACAGAGGATCTTACGCAATGCCGCATCAAAAGGCTCGGCCATGGCTGTATGGCCGTTTTCGCCCGGCAGGAAATACTCGTGAAAGGTGTTGTTTCGCTTGCGTGTGAAGTCGATGAACTGATCAATTACGACCAGATCACCGCGCCGGATCTCTTCCCTTAAGGAGCCTACCGCTGTTGTGGCCAGCAGGCATGTGCACCCTGCCGCCTTCAATGCGTGAATATTGGCCCGGTAGTTGACTCCGCTCGGCGAAAGGGTATGCCCACGGCCATGGCGCGCCAGCAGCACTACGGGAACCCCTCCGACAGTCCCTTCCTGAAGAGGAGATGACGGATCCCCCCACGGCGTCCCTGCGTAGACATCATGTACGTCCTGCAGCAGATCGCTGCGATCAAAGCCACTGCCACCGATAATACCAATCTTGCAATCCATGCTCAGCCGCTCCATTGGCCTGTTTTTTCTGCCACTACACCCTCTGCCCGGCCAGGAGACACTCCCCATTGCACGTCATTACGCCAGTCACAGACAGTCCCTTAAGGCCGTTCCGTCCCGCCGGTCCACGTTTATGGGCTAGACTGCCCGTCGTATTCCAAAAAGCCGGTGACACCCGTCATGACCAGCCATGCGCCGCACACCAGCCCGCCAGGGACCGTTCAGCTCCCCGCCCGGCCAGTGAGGGTTGAAATCGGCCGTCACACACAGCAGCGCCGGCGTGCTGCCGGACGCTGCTACAGAGCGTGACCTGACTGTGCATGCAGGGCAGCCTCTTGCATCAGGGGGCAACGGCCGCACGGCGTAACAGCTGGGAACGATTTCGCTTAACACAGATTTCAGGCAAGCGACGCAACCTGATCAAGCAACTGCTGTGCGGCTTCCTCAACGGTAGGTGCGAACACGAACACGCCGTCCTCATGGCCAGCCGTGACAAACAGCCCGGTTTCCGGCATGGAGGCGACCACTTCCATCACTGCGGCCGCCATGGCCGGCGTCCCGTAGGCCACACCCCTTGGTGTGCGCGGTGCCGTCCCGGCAAGCATCGTATGGAACAGCTGAGGGTTGTGCACATGAATAACACAACTGACGTCCGGACGGGCGGCATAAATTGCCCCATGCGTCATGGCTTCGGACGAAGGCCTGCAGGGACCGTGAGACTCCACCCGATTTTCCTCGGCGATCCAGCGATCCACCACCGCAAAGCCATCGGCGCCCAGATGCCTGGACGCACCCGTTCCAGTGCCGCTGATGACAAAACGGCCATCAAACCCGATCCTGCGGGAAATATTGCCATAACTGACCCCCTCGGCATACTCCCCGATAAGTCCCATATCGTGCAGCACAGTCCGCACTGTGCTCAAGTCAACCGTCAGGGCCTCTTCCTCACTACTGAGGAGGCACACTTCATGCTGAGCGCAGTACCGGACAACACCTTCCTTTGCTTCCCTTGCGCTCTTTGACTCCTCCGGATACAGGCGTAAAATGTCTTCCTCTGTGGCCGCGCAGATCCCTCGCTCGGTCAACAGGCCTGTAATGAGCCGCGCAGGCGTGACGTCAAAAGCCCAGTTCCGTGCAGGGGTGGCGTCAGGGCAAATCTGGACTGTCTGCACCTCACCACTTTTCAGCATCCCGGAAACCAGGCGCACTTCATCGGCGCTCCGTTCTTCAATAGGAATTTCAGCCAGTCCGTCCTGCATGGAGAAATCAAACGTGGTGGACGGCAGCGCCACATAGAAGGGGATCCTGTTATCCCTGGCCGCAGCGGCCTTAAGGTAGGTGCCAATCTTATTGGCAACGTCACCCCGCCGCGTTACTCGATCCGCGCCGACAATGACCATATCCACCAGGCCATGCTGCATGAGGTGCCCACCGGCATTATCCACCACGAGATCATGGGGGACGCCGTGAGCCGCCAGCTCAAAGGCCGTCAGGTTCGCCCCCTGATTTCGGGGGCGCGTCTCATCAACCCAGACATGGACGGGAATGCCTTCATCATGGGCAGCATACACAGGCGCCAGGGCCGAACCGTAATCCACAAACGCCAGCCAGCCGGCATTGCAGTGAGTCAGAACATGGACCGTGGGATCACTGTCCCCTCTGGCGCAGCGCTGTGCGTAACACTGTCTGATGAGCTCCAGACCATGCTCGCCGATGCGCTGGCAGAACATGGCGTCCTCATCGGCGATGGCTATGGCCACACGGTGTGCCGCGCGTCGTTTTTCCATCGGCGTGTCTTCGTGCGTCATGGCAGCAAGCTGCCGCTCCACTGCCCGGCGCAGGTTGTTTGCCGTGGGCCGTGTTGCCGCGAGGCTCGCCGCCGCTTCAAGCATCCAGTCATCAAAATTGCTGTCAGGCGCTTCCCTGGCAGCAAGCCACATGCCCCAGCCTGCCGTCGCCCCAATCAGACCGGCACCGCGTACGGCCATGTCGCGTATTGCCACACAGGCGTCAAGCACCGTGCCGAGTGTCACAATGCGCAAATGGTGTGGAAGCGCGCGCTGATCAATGATTCGAACCTCGCCGTGCTCCTCCCAAATGGTTCTGTACCAGATGCCATCAATCTTCATAGCTGCTCCTGTCCGCGCCCCCCTGCGGTCTTGCCGAAAAGGCCGAACGCTGCCCGTTCACGGCGCACTGAAAAAACAGACCCCTGCCAATTCTCTGAATGCATGATTCGTGCCCACACAATACGAAAGAAGGCCTCGCACCAGCGCAGCCAGCGTTGCCGCTCTTCCCTGATGCCGTCTTGCAACAGGAGCAGGAAACCCAAAATCACACAGCACTGCTGGAAAATGCCGCCTGACAAATCCCTGCCAGCATCTTCCAATAATAAATAATACAACTAGTTATAAATAAATATAATTCTTTTTCGCACCTGTATCCCCGCGCACGTTGTGAAGACGCTGAAACAGATAGCACACGCAGCGTGCCCGAAAAAAAGTGTTTCGTCTACCCGCAACGCCCGGCCTGCCCAGTATGACAATCTTTCATCCGCTACTGATTTCCCGGCATGATTTGCTTGTCTAACCCCAGCAAGCATCATTTTCTGACGCTTTCAGCATTCTTGCTGCAACAAAATAGTTCATCATAGACTCAATCCTTTCTGATTGCTGAGGCTCGTCAGTCAAAACTGCATCATACAGTTTTAAATATGTTTCAGATAGCCATTATTTGTTCCATACGAAACACTCAAACAGCCGCGACAACCTCTGGAGCCAGGTCTGCTGGACAGGCCCTGCACCCACCTGAATCTTTATCGACGTGTGCCGCTTCCCATACGGACTCAGTCCTTCTTCCAGCAGCAGTCTGGCACGTGGCAGCCATCAGGGCCGCGCGCCGGTCTGTACGGCTTGCTTGAACAGTCCGTGGCAACAGGGGGTGCTGCCCGGGCGGCAACGCGCGCAACACAACGGGATCAAAGGGGACGCCGGGCCGGCGGCTTCTCCCATCCAGCGGCACGCCGGGTACGAAAAAAGCCCGGCTTACAACACTGCATGATGTTCATACACACAGCCTTGTAACCGGGCATGCTTTCAAGCTGACTTTGGATAAATGGCCCGTGGAGGATTCAACCGGCATGGATGAAAAAATCTCTGCCGGCAATTGTCCAGCCCGTCCTGGCTGTCCGCCTCAGCGTCTCCCAAGCCCTTTCCGTTCAGAACCCCAGAATATTGTACCCGCAGTCCACATGGAGCACTTCACCCGTCACCGCTGCTGCATAGTCAGAAGCAAGGTAGACAGCGGTATTGCCGACATTTTCAATCGTCACGTTACGATGCAGCGGTGCAGACTCCTCGATACGCCCAAGAATCGTCCGGAAATCGGAAATGCCTGACGCGGCAAGGGTCTTGATGGGGCCGGAGCTGATGGCGTTGATGCGTACGCCGGAAGCCCCCAGATCCACGGCCAGATACCGCACTGACGCTTCAAGCGCAGCCTTGGCCACACCCATGACGTTATAGTTGGGAATGACCTTTTCGGAGCCGTAATAGGTCATGGCAAGTACCGATGCCCCCGGATTGAACAGCGGCTCAAACGCATGGCAGAGCGCCGGCAGCGAATAGGCCGAAATGTCCATGGCCAGATGGAACCCCGCACGGGACGTGTCAAGATAGCGGTGCTGAAGATCCTCACGGGCCGCATAGGCGACCGAATGGACCAGGATGTCAATGGTGCCCCATTGTTCCCGAACGATGTCAACGGCCTTTGCGATCTGCTCATCGCTCGTCACATCACAGGGAAACGTAAAAACGCCGCCAAGCTCTTCAGCGATAGGCAGCACGCGCTTTTCAATGGCTTCACCGGCATAGCTGAACGCCAGTTCTGCGCCCTCCCGCTTGAACGCCGCCGAAATGCCGTAAGCGATACTCCGTGTATTGGCTACGCCGAAAATCAGCGCTTTCTTGCCTTGCAGCAACATGGATAAACCTCCTGGAAATACCGGCTGCAGCCCGGGCTCTTCCCGGCGTGCAGCCTTTCCTCTGCTTCGACGGCCGGCTGCGTCAGCGGAAAGCTCCGCCCACCCGCAGCGCCGGCCCTGTGTTTAGATACCCAGCTCCTTGCCGGTCAGCATCCGATAGGCTTCCTTGTACTTGCGGCAGGTTTCCTCGACCACGGCGTCAGGCAGCGCCGGCGGAGGCGGCGTCTTGTCCCAGGGCTGGGCGCTCAGCCAGTCACGCAGATACTGTTTGTCAAAGCTGGGCTGGCTGTGGCCGGGCTGATATTTGTCTGCAGGCCAGAACCGCGAGGAATCCGGCGTCATCACTTCGTCAATGAGTGTCAGCTTGCCGTCCACGAAGCCGAATTCGAACTTGGTGTCGGCCAGGATGATTCCGCGCTCTGCGGCCCAGTCACGGCCGGCCGAATACAGGGCCAGGGAGACATCCCGCACCTTGCGCGCCGTTTCCACACCAAGAATGGACTCTGCTTCAGCCATGGAAATGTTCTGATCGTGGCTGCCCAGTTCCGCCTTGGTCGAAGGCGTGAACAGCGGTTCATCCAGCCGGGAGGATTCAAGCAGGCCCTCAGGCAGGGTGTAGCCGCAGATTTTTCCGGTGGCCTTGTAATCCTTCCAGCCGGAACCTGCCACATAGCCGCGCACGATGCATTCTACAGGCAGCGTCTTGGCGCGCCGCACCAGCACCGAGCGGCCCTCAAGCTCATCGCGGTAGCCGGCAAGCGCCCCAGGGAACCGGGAGGCGTCGCTCTCCACAAGGTGGTTGCCGATGATGTGCTTGAATTTGTCCATCCAGAACAGCGTAATGCTGTTCAGCACAACGCCCTTGTAGGGCACCGGACGGCTCATGATGACGTCAAAGGCGGACATGCGGTCCGTGGCGACCATCAGCAGCGTGTCGGCATCAATTT
>CALUZP010000127.1 GCA_944325325.1 uncultured Desulfovibrionaceae bacterium | reverse complement strand
AGGGCGTCTGGTGCAACCGGAGGTGACCCCCCAAAAGCTGGGGGGTCGGGGGAGCGTTGCTCCCCCGGCGGGGTCCGGGGCGGCGCCCCGGGTGGTTTTCTTCTTCCCGTCACTGGCGTGTGCAGGGATGGCACCCGGGGGGGCTTTCTTCCTGCCTTCACCGGCGGGGCGGCCGGCGACCGGCAAGGCTGACTTGCGAACGGGGCTGGCTTTCTCCTTCACCGGCGGGAGACACCGGCGGCGCGCTGGTGTGTTCCTTTGGCACGTGTGTGCGGGCCGGGGCGGATGGTTTTCAGGCTGCTGGGGCGTGCCACGGGTCAGCGTGCGGGGAGTTCTCTGGCGGCGGTGCAGGCGTTGTCCAGACCGCCGGCGCAGGCTTTATCGAGCAGGGCGCGGGCTGTTTCGATGTCCTGCGGCACGCCGATACCCCGGGCGTAGACGGTTCCCAGGCTGCGCTGGGCTCTGGCGTCGTTTTGTGCGGCGGCTTTTTCCCACCAGTAGATGGCGGTTTCAAAGCTTTGGGGCACGCCCTGGCCCATGGCGTACATGGTGCCCAGGTTGTTCTGGGCAGGGGCGTAGCCCTGGCTGGCAGCCTTTTCCCACCAGGCGCGCGCGGCTGCGATGTCCTGCGGTCCTCCCCGGCCTTTGACGCACAGCATGCCAAGACTGTTCTGGGCCATGACGTCGCCCTGTCCGGCGGCCAGTTCGTACCAGTGTCTGGCGGCGGTCAGATCCTGTGGGACGCCGCGGCCTTTGGCATAGAGGATGCCCAGGTTGAACTGGGCGGCGGCGTAGCCCTGGCTGGCGGCTTTTTCCCACCAGGCTTTGGCGAGCTGGTAGTTCTGTGGGACGCCGCGGCCTTTGGCGTACAGGATGCCGAGGCTGTATTGGGCGAGGTCAAGATTCTGACTGGCGGCTTTTTCAAACCAGGCACTTGCGGTCTGGTAATCCTGCGGGCCGCCGAGGCCGTTGGCATACAGCACGCCAAGGCTGTACTGGGCGGCGGGGTGGCCCTGGCTTGCAGCTTTGGCGTACCATTCCCTGGCGGCCTGGTAGTCCTGCGGGCCGCCAAGACCCTGTTCATGGAGCTGCCCAAGGCGGAACTGGGCAGAGGCGTAGCCCTGGCTGGCGGCCTGTTCAAACCAGGATCGCGCGGTCTGGTAGTCCTGCGGTGTATCGGTGTCCCCGGCATGATGGAGGTCCGCTGCAGGGGCTGTGACGGCGCCGTCCGATACGGCTTTGGAGGGCGATTGCACGGACGGAGACACGGGGGAGGCGGTTCCGGGGGCGGCCAAGGGGGCGGGGGGACAGGACAGGCACAGGGCCGCCAGCATGAGGCAGCAGCGGGCGGATTTGAACATGGTTGTTCCTCCTGGATGATCTGGGTACAGTGCCGGCCGGGGATTGCCCGGCGCGTCCTGGCGCGTTTTGCCATTGAAAAAGGCAGAACGCGGGGCGGCAGCACCGTGCCGCCAGACCAGAACGGATCGGAAGACCGTGTTTTTCCCGCGAAATGACAGGCCGTATGGTTGCAACGCTTCGCGTTGCAAACGGAACAGACTCTGGCAGTGAGTCAGGCCGTTTTGACGGTGCAGCCACGGACGCGGTCAGGCGCGGGCAGTTCCCTGACGGCTCTGCAGGCGTTGTCCGGTCCTCCGGCGCAGGCTGCATCGAGCGGGCGCGGACGGCGGCGATGTCCTGCGGCACGCCGTGGCCTCTGGCGCACAGAATGCCCAGGTTGTCCGGGGCCCTGTCCAACCCCTGGCGGGCGGTCTTCCCATACCAGCTGGCAGCAGTCCGGAGGCTTTGCGGTGCGCTCTGTCCCTGTTCATAGAGCACGTCCGGGCTGTACGTGGCGGCGGTCAGATCCTGTGCAGCGGCCTTTCCCCGCCAGGCCAGCGCCGTCTGAAAATCCTGCGGGCCGCCAAGGCCTGCGGCGTCCATCTGCCCCGGGCGCGGCAGCGCGGCGCTGCGGGCGCGGGCGGCGTCCCTGTCCGTCCTGGGGCGGCGTCCGTCTCAGCGCGCCAGGGGGGCCTGCGCTGCGGATCCTTGTGCTGCCGGTTCCTGTGCCGTGAATCCTTGTGCCGGAGGTTCCTGTGCCGTCAGTGTTCTGGCGGCCTTGCAGGCCTGCTGCAGGCCGCCGGTACAGGCTTTTTCGTACCAGGTGCGCGCGGTGGCGGCGTCCTGCGGACCGCCTTTGCCCTGGGCGCACAGGATCCCCAGCTGATACTGGGCCTGGGGCACGCCCTGGTTTGCGGCCTTTTCAAACCAGGCCCGTGCCGTTGCAAAGTCCTGCGGCATGCCGCGGCCTTCGGCATAGGCCACGCCAAGGCTGTACTGCGCGGCGGCCAGATCCTGGGCGGCGGCCTTTTCAAACCAGCGCCGCGCGGCGGCAAAGTCCTGCGGCACGCCGTTGCCCTGACTGTAGAGCACGCCAAGGTTATACTGGGCCAGGACGTGACCCAGGCGGGCGGCTTTTTCAAACCAGGCGGCGGCAGCGCGGGAGTCCACCGGCCCGCCGAGGCCCAGTTCGGCCATCATGCCCAGGTTGTACTGCGCTTCGGCATGATCTTTGGCTGCGGCCTGTTCGAGCCAGCTTTTGGCCAGCGAATAGTCCTGCGGCACGCCGATGCCCTGGCTGTAGAGCACGCCAAGCCTGCAGAGGGCTTCGGCGCAGCCCTGTGCGGCGGCTTTGGCATACCAGTCTCTGGCGGCCTGGTAGTCCTGCGGGCCGCCAAGGCCCCGTTCGCACAGCTGTCCCAGACTGTACTGTGCGGCAGCCTGTCCCTGAGCGGCGGCCTGCTCGAGCCAGCGCCTTGCTGCGGCAAAGTCCTGCGGCATGCCGCGGCCCTCGGCATACAGCCGTCCCAGACGGTACTGGGCTTCGGCCAGCCCCCGGGTGGCGGCCTGTTCAAACAGAACGGCGGCCGAACGGATGTTCTGCGGGCCGCCAAGACCCTGTTCATCCAGAATCCCCAGCTGGCAGAGGGCGTCAGCATGGCCCAGGCTCGCGGCTTTGACATACCAGCTTCTGGCCGTCTGGTAATCCTGGGGTACGCCGTTGCCCTCGGCATAGCGCCTGCCCAGCGCGTACTGAGCGGCCGCGTCGTCCTGAGCGGCCCCGGCCTGAAGCGGATCCGGCGCGGCGGACGCGGCTCCGGCATTGACGGCCCCGGCATTGACGGCTCCGGGGTTGGCGGTGTCTGGGGTACCGGGCACGGCGGTGATTCCCGGTGTGGCGGCGAGCTCTGGTTCGGCCCAGAACGCGGCGGGACAGGCCAGGCTCAGGGCCGCGGCCAGCAGACAGAAGCGGATGCGCGTGCGCATGGTTGATCCTCCGGGGGATGGAGTGGCGGTCAAGGACGCCCGGGCTTGCAGGAGCGTTGCGGGCGCCGGCAGCGGGTCTGTTTCAGTCTGTTTTGCGGCGTCCGGCGCTGTCCTGCCGGTTTGCGGCGAATGCCAAAACGGGCGCGGGCCTGCCTCTGCACGGAGCAGCCCGGCAGCAACATCTAATACAAGATGCGTTTAAAGAAAAGCGCCCGCCATCCGGGGCATGAGGCGCAGACTGCAAAGGCACATGCGCCGGCGTTGTGCCATCCGGCAGGGGCGGGCCTGCGCCTGCACGGGGTCAGGCAACCAGCTCACCCGGCAGCAGCCCCCCATGCAGGCGGGCCTGCGCCTGCACGGGGGTTACGGCCGGGCGGAACGCCGCCAGACAGGCCGGGGCAGCCGGGCTTTTGCCGTCACGGGGGCTTTTCCGGCAAACGGCACAGACGGATGGCGCCTGCATGTCTGTGGTGCTTTGCAAGTGAGTTCTTGCAAGAACAGCACAGACGCACGATGCTGTCAACGAGGCAGAAGCATGGACGGCCAGAGCTTCAGGACGTTTTCCGGCGTTCGAGCAGGACAGGGCTCTTGTGAGGAAGACGGTTGTCTGTTATGAATAATGCTTCCCAATAACTATCAAGGATGGACCGATGGAGGTTTCATGTCCCTGTTTGATGTTTTGAAAAGTGGTTCGTTCACGTCCGCGCTGGAAACGTTGAAGCAGTCCGGGTCGGGTGCTCTGGAGACGCTGAAGCAGCAGATTCCTGCCGCACAGCCGTCCGGGCAGCAGCCTGCCGCGCAGCAGCAGGGCCGGCCGGCCGTGCCGGGCGGCGTGGGTGGCCTGCTTGGCGCGGGGATGCTGGGTGCGCTGGTGGGCAGCGTCGTTTCCAGCGACCTGGTCAAGAATGCGGCGCTGGTGGGGGCCGGCGCCATTGCCTGGAATTTTTATCAGAAATGGTCTGCCGGTCAGGGCGCGCAGCAGGGTCAGGGCGGACAGCCGTCTTCGCAGGGCCCGCAGGGCTGGCCGGCCCAGGGGACAATGTCCCAGGGTGCAGCGCCCCAGGGAGCAATGCCCCAGGGAGCAATGTCCCAGGGTGCAGCGCCTCAGGCGCCTGTGGCGGGCGCTCCGATGACCATGCAGCTTGATCCGACGGCCGAGCTGGTCATGCGGACCATGACGTTTGCGGCGCGGGCGGATGGCAATGTGGATGCGGTGGAGATGCAGCGCATTGACGCCATCCTGCAGAGCATGCTGCCCGGCCAGGATGTGAGCGGGCTGCTCCGGCAGATGCAGGATGAGCAGCTCGATCCGTCAAGGATTGCCGCTCAGGCACGGTCGGTGGAGCAGGCGGAAGACCTGTACCGGCTGTCCTGCGCGGTCATCGACATCGATCATTTTATGGAGCGCGGCTATCTGGATGCCCTGGCCCGGGCGCTGCAGATTTCCGATGCGCGCAAGGCCGAGCTTGAGGCCGAAGCGCATCAGGCCCGCCAGCAGCTGATGGCGGCGCTGCCGCAATAGCGTGGTTGTCCGGCGGCCCGGGTTCCGGCCGGGGCTGCGGACATGAGCCGGTGCGGAAGGCGGCCTGGCTGTGCGTGGGGGGACGCGTACGGCCAGGCCTTGTTTTGTCTGTGCGGCAGACGTGTTGCGCGCACCGCGGCATGATGCAACGGACGTGAAAAGACCATGAAGAGGCTGTCCCGGCGTCGGGGCGGCCTCTTCATATGTCTTCATGTCTTCAGAGACGGCTGCCTGCGGGCTTTCGGGTGCCGGGCGCGGATGTTCCGGGGATGCGGGGGGGGCAGACCACCCCGGGCACCTGACTGCCCGACGATACACAGACTGATCCGGGAATGCCTGAGGGCAGGCGCTGTGCGGGGGAGCCGTTTCAGCGTGGGAGCAGCTGGCCGGGGATGGGGGAGGCTTTCCGGCGGCGGCACCGGTTGTGTGTATACCAGAGCGGTGCGGCCCGGCCAGTTTCCCTCCCCAGGCCGGGCCGCACCATGAGCGCCTTTTCCGTTTGCAATGCGTTGCGGTTCAAATCATACAGTCTGTTGTTTTGCGCAAAGACCGTGGTTTTTCCGCTCACGTCTGGCCGGGCGGCGCTGTGCTGCCCCCTCGCGTTCTGCCTTTTTCAGTGGCAGCACGCTCTCGTGGCTGCGTTTTTTCCGGCGTCCGGCTGGAGGCGTCAGAATCTGAAGATGGCGTTGAGCTGCCCTCCGAAGCCTTCCCGCGCGCCCGTGCTGCCTGTGAGGCCTGCATTGAAGGCGAGGGGGATGGATTCTGCGTGCAGGGACAGGCCGGCTTCAAAGATGCCGCTGTTGCCCCGGGTGGAGACAGACGCGATGTCCAGGCCGTAATAGGGGACGGACGAGCGGGCCGTGCCGCTGAATTCGCGTTCCCAGGCGGCGCCGATGTAGGGGGTGACGTTCGGGGTCAGGTCGTATTCCAGGCGGGCGCCCAGGCGCAGGCGGTGGGAGTCCACGGCGTCGAAGTCGAAGGTATCGCCGAGGATGGTCACGGTCTGGCCTTCCTGACGGGTCCAGAAGTATCTGGCGTGGATGTCTGCACGCAGGGTGTCTGTCAGGTTGAGCTTGTGGCCGAGGGCGGCGTGGGCCCCGTAGTAGGGGGTTGAGGTTTCGAACGACGCGCCGCGGTCGAGGTTGTCGATGAGGTCGGTGCTGCTCCAGGCGGTCTTGAGCCGTCCGGCGCGGAGGGAGGCTTCGGCATACAGGCCTTGAAGCGGGCTGCGGGACAGTTCGATCCGGCCCATGATGCCTCCGCCGGCGTAGCGGCTGTGGCCGGTGCCGTCGACGTTGGGCATGCCGTCGAAACCGTTGTAGGTATCCAGGCCGGCGTACCCGGCTTCAAAGAAGGCGCCCAGGGTTGCGCTGGCGGCGGCGGTGTCGAGGCGTCGTGAGGCGCCTGTCATGAACGAGACGCCGGTCACGTCGGCATAGGAGCCGGTGTGATAGCGCGCGGTACCGCCGTACATGGCGGCAAACAGGGCCCAGCCCGGAGCTTCTCCGTGTTCTGTGGCGGCTCTGGCGGCCTGGGCCATGCCTTCACCGGCGACGAGGTCGCTTCCCTGGTTGAGTGCGGCCATGCCTGCGACGCGGGCTTCGTTAAGGGCCTTGATCTGCGGGTTGGCGCGGAAGTTGAGGATGTCGAACGTGAGGCTCTGGCCTCTGTTGGTCAGCTGGCAGTCGAACAGGGCGGCAAAGCCCTGCGGCAGGGTGAGGGAGCCCGAGCCGATGGCGATGTCGCCCACAGCGCCGGAGTTGTCTGCGATCAGGGTGAAGGACTGGCCCGGGCTGGCTCGTCCGCCTGTCAGCAGATCGGGCAGCTGTACGGTGGCCGAGGCGCCGGAGAAGTCTCCGGCCTGGGCTCCGGTCAGGGTGAGCATGGGGAGCGTGGGGTCAGCGCCGGGGTTGGGCAGAACGAAGTGGTAATATTCGAATCCGGCCGTGCGCTGGACGCTGCCCTGCCAGCTGTCCACAAACAGCGCGTTGCCGCTGCCGGAGGCGGCCACGGGGCTGCCTGTTCCGGCTGCACCGCCGTAGAGGGTGGCACCGGGACTGAGCCGGGCCGCCGCGCCGATGATCACGCTGTTGGCAGTGGCGGAGCCGCCTGTGCCGCCGTCGCCGCCGTACAGGTCGCCGCCCACCGTGCCGTTTGTGACGAGCAGGACGTTGCGGCTTGCCGAGCCGGCGGATGCAGCCTGCCCGCCGTAGAGCGTGCCGCTGACACTGCCGCCCGAGGATACCGTCACGATGTTGCCGTCGGCTGCGCCGCCTTCGCCTGTTGCGCCGCCGTAGACATTGCCGCCCACCGAGCCGCCCGTGACGAGCAGAACGTTGCGGCCTGCCGAACCGGCGGATTCGGTCTGCCCGCCGTAGAGCGCGCCGCTGACACTGCCGCCCGAGGATACCGTCACCGTGTTGGCGCTGGCTGTGCCTGCGCCGCCTGTGGTATTGCCGCCAAACACGTCGCCGTTGATGACGGCGCCCTGGCCGATGAACACGCTGTTGCTGCCGGCACTGGCTCCGCCCAGGGTGCTTTGCGCCAGGCCGCCGCTGACAGTGCCGCCCACCGTGGCGCTCTCGATGCGCAGCGTGTTGGCTCTGGCAGAGGCCGTGCTGCCGTCGACGTTGTCAGCCGAGCCGCCGAGGACCGTGCCAGTGACGCTGCCCCCGCTGACAAGTATGGTATTGCCGTCGGTGACGGCCTGGCCCGTGCTGCTGGTGGCGTCGCCGCCCACCAGGAACTGCACGTCGCCGCCGCTCATTTCCACCCTGTTGCCGCTGGCTGACGCGTTGATGCTGGAATCGGCAAACCCGCCGTACACAGTGTTCAGCGAACCGCCGCTGATGACGACCGTGTTGTTGTCGGCCCGGGAGACGGAGACGTTGGAACCGCTGTTGTCCGCCCTGCCGCCATACACGTTGTTGGTGACCGTGCCCCCGCTGATGAGCACACGGTTGCCCACAGCCAGAAGCGACCCGTTGAAGGCGGAGCTGTCCCCGGCAAACCCGCCGTAGACGTTTTCAAAAATCCCCGTCTGCATGGTCACCAGATTGTTCTGGGCGGCGATCTGGCCCTGGCTGCCTTTGCTCATGGCATAGCCGCCGTAGAGGTACTTCTCGCTGTTCAGGCTGGGAGAGCCCTGAATAAGCACGCTGTTGCCTGCCGCCAGCACGTCACCGCCGCTGCTCATGGCATAGCCGCCATAAATGTTGTTGCGAAAGCGTCCGTCCGGGGTGCCGCCGCTGACCGTGACAGCACCGTCCTGAGCCAGTGCCGTGCCGTTCGTAGCCAGGGCATAATTGCCGTATACCTGGTTGTGGACCGTACCGCCGACAACAGCCACCTGACCATCCGCGGCCGAGGCGCTGCCGCCGGTGGTGTAGTCGCCATACACATTGTCGTAGGTCTGGTCGGCCGACACGGTGACCGTGCCGGTGCCAATGCGGTCTACAGCCGCGCCCGCGCCGCCCGGCAGAACCAGACAGGCCAGCAGGACAAGCAGCATAGCGCTCCACAGCACAGCGCTCCGGACAGGGACAGACCCGGACGGCACACAACGCCTGACAGACAGGGAAACATACCAGAATTGCATGGGCTCTCCTTTGGGATGCGTGATTTTTTTCAGGCCGGCTCCCCGGAACCTCTCGAACCGGACGCCGGCAGTCCGTCCATCCTCCTGCCACGTCGCCTGCGCTTCCGGCAGAAGCCGGCCGCCCGTGCGTGGACAACCGGCATGCAGGCACTGCCGCACACCGCTGCCCCGCGCGTCTGCCGCACAGCTTTTTTAACACGTACCGCCGCTTGCACGCGCCGCCGGTGACACACAGTGCCGGTGACACGAGGTGCCGCTGACACGAGGTGCCGGTGACACACAGTGCCGCGGGTCTGCGGCGTCTGGCGCCTTGCAGTTTGCAACGTTGTGCGTTTCAAACCATACGGCCTGTTGTTTCGCGAAAAAAACGCGGTGTTCCCGTTCACTTCTGGCCGGACGGCGCTGTGCCGCCGTCTCGCGTTCTGTTTTTTTCGATGGCAGAACGCGTTATGGCTGTGGCTGGAGGATTCTGGTTTTCCGATACGCGGTTCCGGCCGGGAAGGTAATCCGTTTAGAGCGGAGGGGCGGCGGTGTACCGGATTCTGTGCGGCGGGCGTGGCGCTGTACCGGGGCGCGCTGGGGTGGCGGCGTTTTCAGGTTTCAGACCGGTTCGATGCCGTCGCGCCTGTGCGGCCCCGGCTCCGGAGGGGGTACCGGCCTGCGGGGGGCAGGCCGGGCTTGTGTGCTACAGGTTTTTCCCCGGGGTGCTGTTTCTGCTGGCCGGGCGGGGCAGGTGCGGCAGTCTGAGCATGGGGCCGAGGGCGATGCCCAGCGCGCCGAGTACAGCGATGATGGCGCCGGCAATGCTGGACATGCTGAAGGATTCTTCCGGCCAGAAGGCTGGCAGGGCGGCGTGGGCCAGGGTTTCGAGTGTCATGGTGAACAGCGGGGTGGTGGTCACGATGGCGCTGACCTTGGCCGCGTGCCAGCAGCTCATGGCTTTGGCGAACGCGCCGTAGGCAATGATGGTATTGAGGCAGGCGAACAGCAGACAGCCGAGCTGGAAGGGGTTGGCGTCGAGCACGGCTGACGGTGTGGCCAGCGGGGTCATGGCGAGGGCGCAGCAGGGATAGATGACGCGCATGATGCGTGTGGGCGACGTGGAGCGCAGCAGGACTTTCTGGGCCAGGCCGTAGCAGGCCCAGACCACGGACGCGGCGAGGCCGAGGAACAGGCCGAGCAGCATGGAGCTGCCGCCTGCCAGGTCACCGAGGCGCGTACTGAAGAACATCAGCATGCCTGCCAGCAGGGTGACCACGCCGATGCCCTGGATGGGCAGGAACGGTTCCCGCAGGACGACGACGCTGCCCACAAGCAGCAGCACGGGGCCGGCCTGGGCCAGGATCTGGCAGGCCGAGGCGCTGAGGTAGGCCACGGAGGAGTTGAACAGCACGAAGTTGCTTCCCAGTCCTGCCGTGGCGATGGCCAGCAGCAGAATGTCGCGGCGGTTCCAGGATGTGTCGGAGGTTCTCACCCGGCGCGGGGCGGGGCCGAGCCAGACCCAGGCGGCGGCAACCCAGAAGCGCAGGCAGACGATGGTAAAGGCGTCGACAGCCGGCAGGATGTTTTTGAGTGCCATGGGCAGCGCGCCCCAGAACAGCGCGGTAAGGATGGCCAGTGACAGGCCAAAGGCATTAGGACCGAGAGACATGTTTCCTCCAGCAGATCAAGTTGCCGTCAGCGCGCGGGCCGGCCGTCCTGACTGAGCCGGGACGCCGGGGAAAGGTCGTGCGGGAGCGGGAAGGCGGTGGTACAGGGCGGGCTGCCCTGTGCCGCAAGGATGCTGCCGTTGCCTGTGACCGGGGGGCGTTTCCGTACCGGATGGGGCGCGGGACTTGGACCGCCCGGGCCGCAGCCAGCGCACATGCACGGCGAAGCAGCTCTATAGATCAGCCTTGGCCGGAAGGCAATTCCCATACGCCATGAATATCCTGAAAATTATTGTATTCACAAACAAAGGCAGCAGGTCTGGATTTCCTTCCCGGCCAGCGTTCTGTCCGGTTTTCCGGCGTCCGGCGCGAAGGACAGGGCGCCGGTCTGCAAGCTGCTACCGTGAAAGGTTTCAGGAAGGCGGAAGGGGGGTGCGGGGGGAAGGAGGGCAACCCTTTTGCCGAAAAGGGTTCCCTCCTTCCCCCCGCCTCATACCGTCCTCTGTTTGTTACAGGCGTTTCAGAATGACTGGCAGGGCCTGGGCGAAGCGTTCGCGCAGGTCGTCTGCCACGGTTTGGGGGTTGCTGCCGTGCAGGGAGGGGGTTCCCGGGCCGGGGACGTGCCTGCCTGCGTCGAATCCGGCGGCGATGCGGCGCAGGTCTTCGGGGGAGCCTCGCCAGGCGTAGCCCACGGGCTGTTCGCCGGGGCAGAGTGTCAGGTACTGGATGGCCAGTACAAGGCTGCCGTCGTCGGTTTCAAGCAGCTGGAGGTGGTGCCAGCGCCGGGAGCCCGGGCCATCCTTCCGTTCGGTGCTGGTTTTGACAAGGCGTCTGCCGGTGCACTGGAGCAGCGTGCCGTCGGGCTGTTCAAAGAAATAGGTATCCATGCGGGCCTCCGTGGGGTGCCGGGCGGTTCCTGCGGTTGTCCGGGTTGCCGGGCTGTCCTGACGCGGCCTGTGCGGCGCGGGAAGATGTGGCCGCCGTCTTCCGGAGCCGGAGCGTCCGGCAGTGCCAGAGCGTGCGGCATAACCAGGCACCCCGGGCACCGGCATGACCGGATACTGGTATAACAGGGCATCGTCATAACCGGATGCCGTCACAACCGGGCGCTGGTGTGACCGGGGACTGGGGTGACCGGCATGACCGGTATATCCGGGCCCCGGCATAACCGGTGCCCTGGGTGTCTGGTGTGAACGGGGCAGCGGCCCTTTACCCTGTGCCTTAGCGGTTGGTGTCGGAGGGGAGGGTTTCCCGGGCGTTCAGGGCCTGTGCCAGGATCATGGCGGCCTGTTCGGCGGCTTCGGCGGTTCGTGTTGCGCAGGAGGCTTTCTGTTCCGGGGTGCCGAAGGGCAGGCCGCGGTGCAGGATGCGGCAGCAGGTGGCTCCGAAGTGTTCACGGAAGGCGTCGTGGACGGCTTTGCTCAGCACGCCTGTTTCCTTGGGGCAGCGGCCGGTGGGTTCTGTGCGGCCGAACAGGGCGCCCACGGCCATGACCGAGCCGACCAGCGCGCCACAGGCACATCCGGCCCCCATGCCGCGGCCGAAGCCGGAAGACAGTTTCAGCAGTTCAGGCGGGCACTGGCCCTTGAACACTTCCATCAGCGCGCGCAGCACCGATTCCGCACAGTTGAGCTGATCCCGTTCATAATACGTTCTGGCGAGCGTTTTGGCCTGCTGCGCCATTTCCTTGCTGTCAAGCATGGCAGTCTCCCTCAGCGCCGCGCGGGCGGCGCGTCATAAAGTTTTCTGATGGCCGGTCCGGCCCGTGCAGTCCTGCCTCAAGGGGCCGGCGGCTCAAGGGCCGCGCCGGATGACGGCGGGCCTCGGGCGGGTGCTGCCGGCAGGCGGGGGCTGCACAGCCGCCAGGATGGAGGCCGTCAGGCCGCATGCCGAAAAGACGCATGCGGTACGGCGTTTTCCTGGCGGATGTCCCGGAGAAGGCCCGGCAGGCTGGCGCGATGGCAGGAAGCGTCCGGCCAGGTTGCCGGCTGTGCCCTGTCCGTGCGGCGGGTGCCCGGAAGCCGTGCGGCAAAACGCAGCAGCGGGCGGCTGCGTCCTGTTCGTGCGGCGGGCGCGGTGCATCGGATCTGCGGGACGGCAAAGAGTTTCACCGGCTTTGCCGTTTTGTCAACACCCTTTTCGCCCTGCCGGCCTCCGGAGTGAGACGGGTGGCGCGGCCGCGCCCGGCGCAGATGCCTGGCGCGCCGGACTGGCCGGCATGCGTCAGAGGCGCCGTGTCCTGCCGGGCAGACCACGGTCATCGCTGCCCGGGCGGCGCACTCCGTCTGCCGTCCTCTGTGAATCCCGTATTCCGGACGCGCCTGTCCGGCATCCCGACGCCAGGCAGTACCGGAACGCAGCGTGCAGCCTCCCGCCCGGATCCCTTGTTGCCAGGTTCAACCCGTCCGGCGTTGCGCAGTCCCCGTCCGCTTTCGCTGCCGGGCGTCGGGCATGCAGCAGACGGTGATAAAGAGCGCACGCCCGCATGACACCGCGTTGCGCATCATCCGGCGTGCAGCAGGCGGTACGGCTGCCGCGTCCCCGGTGGAAAAGCCGTTCTTGCGACTGTCGCCCCGGCTGTCATCTCACGGCTGCCGGACCCCGGCGGAAAAGCCCTTGATTTTCAGAACGGAACAGCGGCGTATCGCCCGTGTTTCTTCCTGGCCTGCTGCCGGAGCGTGTTTCCGGAGTCTGCGCTCAGGCGTGTTCTGCACCCGCGCCCCGTCTGCCCTGTATCCTTCGTGCGGCGTGGCCTTGTGATCGCGAGCCGTGCGGGCCTGCTTCCAGCAGGGCAGACAGGCGGCGCAATCTGGTGCATACTGGAGCCGCGTCCTGCGCACACCGGTACGGACAGCACGGTCATTTCCCTCAGCGCCAGGGATCGTGCCTGCGTACCCATACCGCTATACCCGGAGGATTCTGGTATGACCGCACACTCTTCTGCCGGCGCGTCCGGCTGGCAGACAGTTCTGCGATGGGGCGGAACCGCGCTTGTCCTGACCGCCTGTCTGCTGCTGGCAGCGCACGCCCTGCGCGCGGGCGACACGGGACTTGCGCTCTGCCTTGCAGGCACGGCGGGCTTTGCCTGCTGCCAGGCCGCCTGGAAACGCCTGGCCGTGGCTGCCGTCCTGGCCTGCGGCGTTGCAGAATGGCTGCACGCGGTCTGGTGGCTGGTCATGCTGCGGCGCTGGCTCGAACAACCCTGGGGCCGCGCGGCTGCCATCCTCTGTGCTGTGGCCGTCCTTACAGCCGTGGCCGCCTGGCACGCCTTCCAGCAGGGCCGGAAGCGGGCCGGGCCCGGGGGCCTTGCCCGCGCCCTGACGCAGGCGGCCGTGTTCGCCGCGCTGTTCGGTGCGCTGCTTGCCGTGCGCCGGCATGTGCCCGTGCCCATGCTCATGCTGGAGCGCCTTGCCCCGTCCGTGGGCGGAGTGCAGGCGTTCCTGGTGGCCTGGTACGCCGCCGCCATGGCCGGAGTGCTGCTCGATCCGGTGCGCACCCGCAAGGCCCGCCAGTGGGCCTGGCGGCTGTTCTGCGGCGTGTTCTTTGCTCAGTTCGTCCTGGGCGCAGCCGGGCTGACAACGTTCCTGACCAGCGGGCGGCTGCATGCGCCCCTCCCGGCGTTCATCATCTACGGGCCGTTCTATCGCGAGGCCCCGAGCATGATGCTGGTGGTGGCAGGCATTTCGGTGCTGCTGCTGGGCAGCGCCTGGTGCAGCCACCTGTGCTATTTCGGCCCGCTGGACGCTCTGGCCGCGCAGGGCCGGCCCATACGTCCCCTGCCGCGCTTCTGGCGCTGGATGCGGGTATGGGGACGGCCGCTGGTGCTGGCCCTGGGCGCGCTGCTGGCGTTTGTCCTGGGCCGCCTGGGCCTGGATGCTGCCCATGCCGTAGCCCTGGCCCTGCTCTGGGGTCTGGTCAGCCTGCTGATCATGGCGCTGGCCTCACGCCGCTACGGCGGCATGCTCCACTGCTCGGCTTTCTGCCCCATGGGCCTGGTGGTCAGTCTGCTGGCGCGGCTTTCCCCCTGGCGTCTGAGCGTCGACACCGGGCGCTGCGACCAGTGCGGCGTCTGCGAACGGGTCTGCGCCTACCGGGCCATCACCCCGGCCAGCCGTACCCTGGGCCGGAGCACCTGGCGGTGCAGCCTGTGCAGGGACTGCGTGGGTGTCTGTCATCGCCAGGCCATCACCCTCAAAGGCCCCTGGATGGGCCCCCGTGCCTCCTGGCACGTCTTCGTCGGCCTCGCCGCCTTCCTGCACGGCCTGTTCCTGGGCGTGGCCATGGTCTGAACCACCCCGCGCCACAGCACAGTGCGCCGCGCATTCGTCACAGAAGACCGCCGCACGCCTCCGGAGCCCGTGCACGGCAGCCGGATGCGCCGGAAAAAGCGCTGGCAGCAGGACAGGACGTTTGTGCCGGGGACAGGGGAAACCCTGTCGTTGATGTGTTCGTCAAACCAGGCAGCCCGTTGTGTGCCGGGGGAAAGCGGGAAACCCCTTTGCAAAGGGGTTCTCCCCCTTCCCCCCGGGCCCCCCATCCCCTTTCCCGAAACGCTTGTCGCGGGCCTGCGGGGCATCCGGGGTTCCAGGTTCGTACGCCGGGGCAGAAGGCTTGTGCCGGGGATTCTCTGGCGAGAAAGGGATTCCGGGTTCGTGCGCTGTGCCGGAAAAAACTGCCGTGCGTGTGCAAAAGCTGTTGCGCTCATGCACTGCGCCGGATGGTTCGCGCTGGTGATTCTGGCGTTTTGCCTGCGGAAGCGCTGCCGGAAAGCCGTCGCCGCTTTGAGACCGTTGCCATTCTGAGACCGTCGCCGTCCTGCCGCCGTTGCTGTTCTGTGGCTGCCGCCGTCGCAGGCCTTGCCTCCGTCGCCATTCTGAGACCGTTGCTGCGGCTGCTGTTGTCTTGCTGCCGTCGTCATCCTATGGCTGTTGCTGCGCTGTGGCCGTTGCTGCGCTGGTTTGT
>CALUZP010000126.1 GCA_944325325.1 uncultured Desulfovibrionaceae bacterium | reverse complement strand
TTTGCCATTACAAACGGCAAGGTGCGAGGCGGCAGCACAGCGCCGCCTGGCCGGAAGTAAGCGGGACACCGCGTTTTTCCTGTGAAACGACAGGCCGCATGGACTGAAACGCACCGCGTTTCACACTGGACAGGCTCTAGAAGGAACCTGTCTGCGTTGTGCGCCGTTCTGGAACAGAGCGGCTCTGTCTGCCGTCCAGAGCCAGGCACGGCCACACCACACGCTTGCCAGCATGCGCTGCCGGGCAGAACTTGCCGTGACGCGTGCGGGGAGAAGGATGTCAGAGCCAGACCGGTATCCCCAGTATCGTCATGCAGCGGCACACAACCGGGGTGTGCCTTCCAGAAAGGTTTCCGGCCAGTCTGACGGGCCGCCTTTTCAGGTTGTCCCTACCTGCAGTATCCTGCCGTCTGCCTGCGTGTGCCATGCCTCCGCCTGGTGCCATGCGCGCCGATCGTATTGATTTTTTATATACTCAATAACAATTTCTTTTCAGCTTCGGCATTCTGTCCGGTAAGGCTGCGCTGCAAAAATTCGAGGAATTTCGCCGCAGCTCGCGAAAAAACCTGCTGTTGCTTCCACGCAATGTCAAGTCCCACCTCCATGACGGGCGACAGAGGTCTGAAACAGAGCGGACTGCCCGCAGACGTGTTGGCGATGTTGTCCAGGCACAGGGCACAGCCTACGCCTTCTTCCACCATCAGGGCGGCGTTGTAGAGGAGGTTGTAGGTAGCGACCACATTGAGCCGGGCATGGCTGTCTCCCATCCATCCGGCCAGTTCGTTGGCAACCATGGTCTGCCTGGAGCAGATCAGGGGGAGCGCTTCGAGATCACCAGGGCAGATTGCCGTCTTTGCAGCCAGCGGATTGTCCCTGCGCATGAGCAGGCCCCAGACGTCTGTAACCGGCAGTTTGATATAGTCGTACTTGGTCAGATTTGCGGGCCTGATGAACACGCCGAAGTCTACAAGTCCGCGGTCAAGGCGTTCTGCCACGTCTTCCGCGTTGCCGCTGAAGAGGTGCAGGCTGATCTGCGGGCAGGCCGTCCGGAGCGCACAGGCCGTGCGGGCAATAAGGCGCATGGCCTGTGTCTCGCCGCCGCCGATATGCACCTCCCCGCTGACCGTTTCGTCCGGATTGTTGAAGGCGGCTTCCGTGGCCTTTACCAGTTCAAGGATTTCCTGCGCGCGCCTGCGCAGGAACAGCCCTTCTTCGGTCAGTACAAGCTTTCGTTTGCCGCGGATAAAAAGCGTCTTGCCCAGCGCGGCTTCCAGATCCAGCAGCTGCCGGGACAGGGTGGGCTGAGTGACGTGAAGGTGCTCTGCCGCCCTGGTGATGTTCGCCTCATGCGCCACCGCCAGAAAATACCGCAATACGCGCAACTCCATGACAGCTCTCCTGACGTTGATTTCTACAGTGTGGTGACAAAGCCAGCACGTCCGGCAGTGCACTGGTGAGCGGCGCGCTGGGCCTGTGTCTGGCAGTTCCGGTGTATACAACAGCCGGTCTGCAGGCGCTGGCCGAAGACGCTTCCCGTTTCCGGCAACTGGCGCATGCTGTAGGTATATATCATGCCTTTAACGTATGGTAAAGTATTTTAAATAAGTATTTGCTATTATTTATAGCGTTGAGGTATAGCCTGGCTTGTACTGCGGCAGCCGAAGGACGGGGATGTCCATCATGGTGGCTCCTCTGGACGGTAAAGCACGGAGCCTGACGTGCAGGGGATCGCTTGGGGGCGTCCCTGGCGGTTTCTGGCAGGCGGCTTGGAAAAGGTGGTGCCATCGCCACGCTCTGGAGCAGCCGTACCGCCACAGTATCATGACCCGGCAGGGCAGCAGGTTTTTCGCCTGGAGGAGCAACGCTGCCCGGGAGCGGGTACAGATCATCAGGGAGCGTTTGGGTATGAAACAGATTCTGATTGTGTCCACCAGTCCGCGTAAGGGCGGCAATTCGGACATTCTTGCCGACGAATTCGCCAGGGGCGCACGTGAAGCGGGCCACACGGTCGAAAAGGTTTGCCTGTGTGACAAGGCGATCCAGTTTTGCAAAGGCTGCCTTGCCTGCCAGAAGACCCGGCGCTGCGTCATTGACGATGACGTGCAGGGCATTGTTGAGGCCATGAAGCGTGCGGATGCCGTCGTGTTTGCCACCCCTGTCTACTATTACGCGATGAGCGGCCAGATGAAGACGCTGCTTGATCGGACAAACCCGCTTTTCCCGGCCGAGTATGCCTTCAGGGATGTTTACCTGCTGACGTCGTCCGCCGATGCGTCAGAGAGCGCGGCGGACGGTGTAGTGAACGGGCTCAAAGGCTGGATAGCCTGCTTTGACAAGTGCCGGCTTAAAGGCGTGGTGCGAGGCACAGGCGTGACTGCCCCCGGGGACATCCGCCGGCACGCGTCGGCGCTTGAGGCTGCGCACGCGCTGGGGCTGAACGCGTAACGCGGCAATGGCAGGGGCCGCCCGAGTGAAGGCGGCTCCGGGAGCCGTTGTATCCGTCCGGCTGAGGCTGTCGGGGTGGCTCCCTGGCAGAGGGCTCTGGTGCGCGGGCCTTTTCTGTCCTTTGTCTTCAACTTTCATTGTTCCAGGGGCGCAGGCAAACAGGCGCGTCCCATGGAGCGCCGCCGGACGCCATGTTGCAGACTGTCTGCCGCATGGCCCGACAAGGATGATTGCCGATGGAGCTCACACAGCTTTTGACATCCCTGGATAAGGGCGATCCACTGGTCATGGGAACAGAAGCCTTTGACTGCATGGTTTCCTACTCCCAGCAGGCCCTGCGCCTGACAGCGGAGTTGAACAGCACCTACCATTCGCCTGAAGAGATTCGCCTGCTTATGCAGCGCATCACGGGGCGGAAGATTGACGGGACATTCAAGCTGTTTCCCCCGTTCTACACGGATTTTGGCAAAAATATCCGTCTGGGCCGGCATGTTTTTATCAACGCCTGCTGCTGCTTTCAGGATCAAGGGGGCATCACGATCGGGGATGGCACACTGATCGGGCATCGCGTCACCATGGCGACGATCAACCATGGCCTGCGACCTGAAGAGCGGCATATACACCATGTAGCGCCTATCGTGATTGGCAAGAATGTCTGGATTGGTTCCGGCGCAACGCTGCTGCCCGGCGTGCGGATCGGTGACGGCGCCGTAGTGGCTGCCGGGGCGGTGGTAAGTAGGAATGTGGCGGCGGGCAGCATTGTGGGCGGCGTCCCCGCGGTGAGGCTCAGGCAGAGAAACTGACACCGGCAGGAGGATTCCATGCGTTACGAAACACACCATGCTGAAGGGCTCAAGGTCACGTTCAACAAGTTCGATCTGCGCATTGCGGGGTTACTGTTCCTGCCCGCAGATTTTACTGCGCACAAGCGCTATCCTGCCGTCGTCGTGACGCATCCCGGCGGCGGTGTCAAGGAGCAGTGTTCGTCTCTGTATGCCTGGCATCTTGCCCAGGCAGGTTATGTGGCGCTGGCTTTTGACGCTTCGCATCAGGGTGAAAGCGAGGGGCTGCCCCGCTACCTGGAAGATCCGGCCTCTCGTGTGGAGGATATACGTTCCGCAGTGGATTACCTCATGACGCTGGAATATGTGGATGCGGGCGCCATCGGGGCCATGGGCGTCTGCGCCGGAGGAGGGTATACCCTGAGTGCGATCCAAACGGATGTCCGGATCAAGGCTGCAGCCGGCATCAGTACCTGGGATGTGGGCCACAGCGCCCGAAATGGTTTTCCGGGGGTGCATGTTGACAACTTCATGCAACAGCTGCTGCAGGAAGTGGCCGAAGCGCGCACGCGGGAGGCGCGCGGCGGTGAACCGGCCTACTGGCGGTATGTGCCGGATTCCGAACAGGACATTGATGAAAACACCTCGACGATCCAGAAGGAAGCATACGAGTATTATCGTACGCCACGCTGCCAGTATCCCACGTCCGTGAACAGGTACCTGGTGTCAAGCAATGACAAACTGGCGGCCTTTGACGCGTTTGCCTACTTGGATACCGTTGCACCAAGGCCGATTCTGCTGATCGTCGGCAGCAGGGCCGATACGCTGTACTTCAGCGAAGACGCCTACGCCAGAGCCCGACACCCCAAGGAACTGTACAGCATTGAGGGGGCAACCCATGTGGACTTGTACGACAGGCCGGAGTTTGTAGGCCGCGTCGTACAGAAGCTTGTGACGTTTTTCGGACGGTATCTTCGGCAGCCGGCGTGCTGATCTGCATGCGGCTCTGGAGTGTCCGCTTCTCGTGTTTCTGCCCTGGGAGCGGCTGCTGACGCGACGGGCTGCTTGTGCAGGCTTTCTCTGCAAAGTTACTGTACGTTCTCGGAGCGGCTGGGCCGCTGCCGGCGAACGCCCTGCTGGAAGGGCTGGTGCGGTGCAGGGGCGCTGGACGCGCTGGTCAGCGCCCCTGGCTGAAGAGCTGTCAGGAGCGGATGTCTCCCAGTACGGCAAGTTTGGGATCCATGAAGTCCTTCAGGCTTTCGCAACCGCCTTCTCGGCCCATGCCGCTTTCCTTGACGCCGCCGAAGGGAACTTCCGGCGCGGCCAGGGCAACGTCATTGATGCCGGTCATGCCGTATTCCAGTCCCTCGATCATCCGGTATACGCGGCCGATGTCGCGCGTATAGACATAGGAGGCCAGGCCGTAGCGCGTTCTGTTGGCCAGCTTGAGCGCCTCGTCTTCTGTATCAAATACAAGCACCGGGGCCACAGGGCCAAAGATCTCCTCGTTGAACACGCGCATGTCGGGCGTGACGCCAGTCAGCACGGTGGGTTCATAGAAGCATTCACCCAGAGTATGCTGTTTGCCGCCGGTTCTGACGGCAGCACCCTTTTCCACGGCATCCTTGACCATGGCCTCTGTCGCGCGGACAGCGTCTTCATTGATGAGAGGTCCTACGGTAATCCCTTTTTCAAGACCGTTGCCCACGCGCAGTGCCCGAACTTTTTCCACGAACTTTTCGAGGAAGGCATCATAGACGCCGCGCTGCACAAAGATACGGTTGACGCAGACGCAGGTTTGACCGGCATTACGGAATTTGCTGCCCACGCAGCCTGCTGCGGCAGAGTCGAGATCGGCGTCATCGAACACGATAAAGGGCGCATTGCCACCAAGTTCCAGCGAGATCCGCTTGACCGTGGATGCACATGCGGCCATCAGGCTTTTGCCTACGGCCGTGGAGCCTGTAAAGGTCACCTTGCGCACGCGGGGATCGGCCGTCACGGCATCGGCAATGGCCGAGGCGCTGCCCGTGATCACATTGAAGACCCCGGCGGGGATGCCTGCGCGCTCGGCCAGTGCGGCCAGAGCAAGAGCGGAATAGGGTGTGGCCGAGGCTGGCTTGACGATGATGGGGCATCCGGCGGCCAGGGCTGGTGCGGCTTTACGGGGAATCATGCCCATGGGGAAGTTCCATGGAGTGATGGCAAACACGACGCCTACTGGCTGCCAGTGAGTCAGCAGCCGTGCACCAGACCGGGGGGAAGGAATGCTTTGCCCGTAAAGCCTGCGGCTTTCTTCGGCAAACCACGGCAGGTAGGCGCTGTTCTGGGCGATTTCTCCCAGAGCTTCGGCAAGGGGCTTGCCTTCTTCCATGGTAAGAATACGGGCCAGATCCTCCTTGTGCTGCTGGATCAGTTCATACCAGCGGTAAAGGTAGCCAGCCCGCTCGGCAGCAGTCAGAGCCTTCCATGCCGGCCAGGCTTCATGAGCCGCATCAATGGCCCGGCGGGTCTCAGCCGCACCGCAGCGGGGTACGGTGCCGAGCGTTTCGCCCGTGGCAGGATTGGTTACTGTGATGGTAGCGCCGCAATCAGCGTCAATCCAGGCATTGCCGACAAAGTTCTGCGTTTTGAACAGCGTGGGATCCTTTAGAAGATTCACAGGGACTCCTTAGCGTTGAAAGAGTTCTGATTGGCTTGACGGAGAGTGTGCAAGTCATGCCGTCCCGCCTTGGAAATATAGCACATGTCGGAGCAGAACGAGACGTAGCGGCCACCTTTTTCCAGGAACCAGGCGGCCTGATCCGGGAAGAATTGGAAGGAGCCTACATAAATGCCGGCAGCGGCACACCGGGCCAGTGCGTCCCCGATGTATGATCGAAAATCGGCATTCTTCAACCCTTCGCCAACACCCATGGCAACAGCAAGATCCCCAAGCCCCAGAAAGACGGAATGGATACCCGGAGTGGTTCCGATGCGTACGATGTCCTTCATGGCCTGTTCGGATTCTATCTGGGCAATCAGGCACAATCTTTCGGTCACGGCATGCTGATAATCCGGAAACAGTCCGTACCAGCCTGGCCGGACTGTGGCGGCAAACCCCCGTTTGCCGTGGGGAGGGTAGTAGCAGGCGTTGACGAGTTCTCTGGCCTCTTCGCACGATTCGACAAAGGGAAACATGAGTGTCTCGACACCTACACCGTCGAGAATCTGTTTCAGATAGTCGGGGTTGTGGGTGGGTACCCTGACAAGAGGAATGCAGCCCGTGCCTGCAGCCTGGACCGCGCGGACCATGGAACGCATGTTGGGAAGGGGGTTGAGCGCATGCTCACCATCAATGACCAGAAAGTCGTAACCCATGTGGGCCATCATTTCGGCAACGACGTCACTACCGCTGAAAAGCAGGCTTCCCCACATCGGGTCGCGACTTTTCAGCTTGTTGCAAAAAGCGTTGTCCATACTCGCAATCCCCATCAAGTAGAAGTCCATAGGGTGCATACAGAGCCTGGTGGCTGGAACGGATTTCCAGACACGGGGCTCATGTGATCTTTTCCGCAGCCTTAATGAATCCAGAATCAAAAGGTTATTGACAGTGGTATAACATCTTGTTAAATTGTCTTACAACAAGACAAGGAAGTGTGTCAATGACCACATTAGGTCTGCTCAATGGTCCCTGTTCACCCGTACGTCCTCAGGATATCACTGAGGGCATTTGTGCGGCTATCCAGGACATGTTAATCCAAGGACAGCTCGTGTTGGGAAGCCGATTGCCGGAGGTGGAGTTGAGCAGCCAGCTTGGCGTAAGCCGGCCTTCCTTGCGTGAGGCGTTTCGAGTTCTTCAACAGCAGGGCCTCATCTCTATTGAACCGCGTAAGGGTGCCACCGTCATGCATGCCTCGCCCGAAGATCTGAATGCTCTTTGTGAATACAGGGCCGGGCTTGAGGATATGGCTGTTCGCATCGCTTTGTCCAAACTTGATGAGAAAGACTATGAACGGCTCGAGATGTATGTCTCGCTGATGTCCGTGGCTGCCCAGGCCAGCAATACGATGACCATCCTCGAAGCCGATATGAATTTCCATCAGGTCATCTATGACAAATGCGATAATCCTTACCTGGCTGCGGCGTTGAAAGGCCTCAGCCCCAAGGTCAGAGTCTATTCCTTCATCTATCGCAAGAAACATTCACAGTTCGGTGTGACGTGGGAACGTCACCAGCAGTTGCTGGAGGCGTACAGGACCGGTGATGTTGAAATCGCTGCCAAGGCCAACCGGCATCATGTTATGGTTGATTCGCTTGGCGGGAGTCTGGAGTTCCTGGAGCACCGTCATGGTTGAGCCAACCGGAATTATTTTTAATGTTCAGTCCTTTTCCATCCATGACGGACCTGGTATCCGTGATGTGATATTCTTTAAGGGCTGTTCTTTGCGGTGTCAGTGGTGTTCAAATCCGGAATCTCAGAATGCGGGGCCCGAACTGAGCCATAACCGGCAGCGTTGCTTGGGGGTGGCCGGCTGTGGCAGCTGCGTGGCATCCTGTCCGTATGGCGTTCTTGAGCCGTCACCGGAAAATCTGCCGCATGTACGCCGGGACTTGTGCCATGGATGCGGGACATGCGCCCGATCCTGTCCTGCACAGGCGCTCAAGCTCATGGGCACCGTGGTCGATGTAGAAGCGCTGTGCACCCGTGTTCATCAAAACGACAGCTTTTATGCCCATTCGGAGGGTGGTGTCACCCTGAGCGGTGGCGAGCCTCTGCTTCAGCCTCTTTTTGCTGCGGCTCTGCTCGAACGCCTTGGCCGGGAAGGCCTGCACCGGGCCATGGAAACGGCCGGGCATGTGCCGTGGGAATCCATGGCGGGAGTGTGTCCTCACCTTGATTTGCTTATCTACGATCTCAAACATCCCGATTCTGAGACGCATCGCCGTTGGACAGGACAGGGCAATGAACGGATTCTGGACAACCTGCACCGGGTTTGCGCGATGTTTCCTCACTTGCCCGTTTTGTTGCGTACACCTGTCATACCGGGTGTCAACGACAGCGAAGAGGTCATTGAACGTGTGACGGAGCTGGCTTGCTCTCTTCCTTCTGTAGAGCGGTATGAACTGCTGCCCTACCACAGGTTCGGTGAGGCCAAATACATTCAGCTGGATCGGGACTACCCATATAAAGGACCTTCCTCCATTGACAAGGAGCGTGTCGCGGCCTTGCAGCGGATTGCAGATCGCGTGGAGCAGGAACATTGTTGAGAACCCTGTACGTTTGAAGAGGTATCGTATGGAACCAGCGGAAGTTCTTTCGCCACAGGAAGCTCGCGTGCTTCAAGGAATGGATGATTGCCTCTTTTCGGAAGAGGCACAGCGCAAGCGTCCGCGCATTCAGCGTCTTCTCAAGACGTTCCGGCTGGAACGTCCCCGGATGGCCATTGAGCGCGCGATGCTCATGACCGAGTCGTACCGCCAGACAGAAGGTATGCCGTTGTTCATGCGTTGGGCTGTGGCCCTGCGGCATATTCTGGAGAACATTCATGTGGAGATCTGCCCGGATGAGCTGATTGTGGGCCGTTGCGGGCCGGCCGGCCGCTACGGCCTGCTGTATCCTGAAGTTCGCTGTACCTGGCTGGAGGAAACTCTGGCTACACGGGCTGAAGGCAAGAAGCTCCCGTATACACTGACTGATGAGGAAGCGGATCAGATTCGTGATGTGCTGCTGCCGTACTGGAAGGGGCGCACATTGTTTGATCGCCATTATGAGCTGCTGCCTGAGGAAACACGGAAGCTGCTCTATGAGGAAGGCAGTTCAATGCCATCATTTGTAGTCGTTGAGTCGGCTACCGAGCGGCACACACTGCAATGGATTCTTGACTTTGAGAAAATTCTTAAGATTGGTACTGATGGCATCAAGGCCAAAGCTCAGGCCCGTCTTGAAAGTCTTGATCCTTGTGAACCCGGCAATGGCTATGACAAGGCCATGTTTCTGCGCGGTGTGATCCTTGTCTGTGAGGGCATTGAAATTTTTGCTCATCGCTATGCAGAACTGGCACGAAAGATGGCCGAAGAGTGCACGGATCCAGCCCGTCGCAAGGAATTGCTGCAAATTGCCGAGCATTGTGACTGGGTACCAATGCGTCCGGCCAGAACGTTCTGGGAAGCGGTGCAGTCGCAGTGGTTTGCACAGGCGATTTATCGTCTTGAGCACTATACGGCTGGAGGTCAGGGACAGGGACGCGTGGATCAGTACTTCTATCCTTATTTCAAAAAGGAAAAGGAAGAAGGCACACTGACCGACAACCGTGCGCTTGAAATTCTCGAATGTCTCTGGCTTAAGGTCGCTGAGTCCATGACCATGCGGCAGGCCTTTGCCTCACCGCACAAACAGGGCAATGCGCATTACGAAGCGGCGACCATCGGTGGTGTGCTGGCTGACGGCCGGGATGCGACCAACGAGCTGTCATACCTTATCCTTGAGTCCAAGCTCAATTTCCCCCTGGACTATCCTGATCTTTCCGTGCGCATCCACGCGCGTACGCCGGAAAAGTTTCTGTCGCGCATCTGTGATGTCATCAAGGAAGGTACGGGATTTCCCAAGCTCTTCAATGACGAGTGCATTATCCCGTATTTTCTGGAACGGGGCATACCGCTTGCTGAAGCCAGACTATACAACGTTTCCGGCTGTACCGAGGTTCGTCTGCCAAACCGTGATGTGTATCTGACGGGACATTGCCAGATTAACATGGGCGCCGTCATGGAAATGACACTGTTTGGCGGCCGGCTCAGTCTCAAGAACAACCGTAAGTATGGCCCGGATACAGGTGATCCCCGTACATTTGCCAGCTATGACGAATTCTGGCAGGCGTTTACAACGCAACTGCGCTACTTCATGCGGCATGTCCTGCTGCAGAATCAGATTTTCGACAGTTTCAAAAGCGGATTTCTTGCCGCACCGTTCATGTCGATGCTTCACGATTTGTGCTTTGAGCAGTGCCGTGACATCCACCAGGGCGATCAGGAAGGCAGCCTCAAGATTGGTTTTTGGGAACCAACCGGATTTGCAACGGCCGTGGATTCACTGGCAGCCATCAAGAAGCTCGTGTTTGAGGATCGTGTGCTGAGCATGGATCGCCTGCTTAATGCCCTGCAGAGCAACTTTGAAAACGATCCAGTGGCCCGGCAGCTTTGCCTGAATGCACCCAAATACGGCAACAACGACGCCTACGCCGACGAGGTGGGACTGCAGTTTGAAAACTTCTGCCGTTCGCTTTCCCACGGCTACAAGACGGTTCATGGCGGCGAACTCGATGTGCGCTATGTGCCTGTTACAGCGCACGTTCCCTTTGGCCGTGTGGTGGGGGCCACGCCCAACGGGCGTCTGGCTCACGAGCCCCTTTCTGACGGGATTGCTCCCCAGCAGGGCGCTGACGTCAACGGTCCCACGGCGGTTTTGCTTTCCGTGGCCGAGACCCAGGCCACGCCGTATATCGAAGGCGCGGCACGGCTTTTCAACATGAAACTGAGCCCCCAGGCCGTGAACGGCCCGGCCGGTACACGGCGCCTCTCGGCGCTGATTCGGACGTGGTGTGACTTGAAGTTGTGGCATATTCAGTTCAATATCATCAACAATGCGACGCTCGTCGCCGCGCAAAAGGATCCTCAGAAGTATCGCAACCTGATCGTCCGGGTGGCCGGCTACAGCGCCTACTTTGTTGATCTGTCGCCCGATCTGCAGCAGGAGATCACCCGCCGGACCGAGCATATGTTCTGAGGCAGGGCGCTATGACCGGCGATGCCCGCGCCGGCCATAGCGCAGGTTGCTTTGGCAGAGGTGTTTTTGGGACGCGCCATGTAGTCCGGAAGGGCTGCCGGCGGCTGTCCGCCATAGACCCTTAACTCCGGAGAAGTGTTGATGAAACTGTGGACGACTCTATTGGCCGCGCTTTGCCTGTTGTTTCCCTCGCTCGCCTTTGCCGACAATTACCCCTCCCGTCCCATCAAGGTGATTGTCCCCTTTGCCGCAGGCGGCAGCACTGACGTGATCATGCGGACGCTGGCTCCGTACCTTGAAAAGGAACTCGGCCAGAAGATCGGCATCGTCAACATTGAAGGCGCTTCCGGCAGCGCCGGCGCCATGCAGGTGCTGCAGGCTCCGGCCGACGGCTATACGTTGCTGTGCGGACAGACGTCCATGCTGACAGCATATCATATGGGTGTTGGCAAATTCACCTGGGACGCACTGACGCCTATCTGTAACCTGGCCGACTTTGACCTTATCCTAACCGTGCGTGAGGACTCTCCGTGGAAGACGGTGGAAGATGTGCTTGCCGCGGCCAGGAAGAATCCTGACCAGATCATGTTCGGTGTGAATATGGGCGCTGGCGCGCATTTCGCCGGCGTGGCCCTGGGCCTTGCCGCTGACGTGCAGTTCCATTTTGTGGCCGCCGGCGGCGACGCCAAGCGCACGACGGCGCTGCTTGGTGGGCATGTGGACGTGACCCATCCTGGCGCAGGCGCCATCATTCAGTATGTGGAAACCGGCAAGCTCCGGCCGCTGGCCTCGTTTGGCGAAAAGCGCACGCCCGGTCTTGAGCAGGTGCCTACATTGATCGAGCTGGGTTATGATGCATCTGTACCGTTCTACAACGGCTTGTTCGGTCCCGCCGGCCTACCGGATGAGATCGTTGCGAAGATCAGCGACGCAGCCAAGAAAGCCGTGACGAATCCAGAATTTGTCAAGGTGCTGCATAACGCGGCCATGTACACGGATTACATGGATCAGAAGACATACACTGCAAAACTGTTGAGGCTTGACGCCGATCTGTACCGTTTTGCCCGTGCGGGCCGGCTTATTCCCAGCCGTATTTCTAGATAATTCTCAGTATTCGGGCAGCGCTATGCGGCGCTGCCCGGCGGCACTCCTCTGACGGCGAGAAACGGTTTCTCAGGTCTTTTATCTGTGGAGTTTAACAGTATGAAACAGCTTTACAAGGACTGCCTGATGCCGGCATTGCTCATTGCTGGCAGTCTTTTCCTCTGGCTGGAAACAAACAGCATCCCGCCGCCCAATTTCGAACCATTAGGAGCGGCTTTCTTTCCTCGGTTCATCCTGTCAGTAATCATTTTCTTTTCAGCGCTGCTCATTGTCCGCAACCTGTGGAAGGCCGTGCGCGGTATCCCAATGCCTCAGCAGGCGGAAAAAGTGGAACCGACCACGGCGACAGGTTACCTGCGCATGGGTATCACCTTGGCCCTGCTGCTCGCGTATGTCCTGCTTGTCAGCTATACGGACATCCCTTTCCTGATCCTGACGCTTTGTTACATGCTGGTTTTTGGCTGGTACCTGAGCTCGTGGCGATTCAGGGCGCTGCCGATCATCGTACTGTTGGCCGTTGCGACAACAGGTATTGTCTATGCCCTGTTCGGCGTTTTTCTCGGCGTCTTTTTCCCATAGGAGCGCTGCCGTATGGAATTCCTGCAAAATATTATGCTGGGCCTGGAGAATATTGCCAGTCTGTACATCCTATGCTTGATCGTCCTTGGCGTGGGTATCGGGATTGTCATCGGCGCCATCCCTGGCTTGTCCGCCACCATGGCGGTCGGTCTGGCCATTCCCATCACCTTCGGTATGGATGCCATGCCCGGCTTGGCCCTGCTGATCTCGCTGTATGTGGGCGCGCTGACGGGCGGGCTCATTTCGGCGACACTGCTGAAAATTCCCGGTACGCCGGCCTCTATTGTCACTACGCTCGACGGGTACCCTATGGCCCGCAAGAACCCAGGCAAGGCTCTGGGCTATGGGATAGTAGCCTCGTTTCTGGGAGGTGGATTTTCGTATATCTGTCTGTTGACGCTGGCGCCGCTGTGTGCCGAAATTGCCGTCAAGCTGGGCAGCTTCGAACTGTTTTCGCTGATCATGTGCGCCATGGTCATGATTGCCGACTCTACGCAGAGCGGCTTCATCAAGGCCGCCATCGCTGGATTTATCGGTATGTTGATTGCCACGGTCGGCATTGCGCCCATCGACGGCACGACGCGGTTCACCTTCGACATCTGGCAGTTGGCCAGTGGCTTTGACCAGACCTCCGTGCTGTTGGGCCTGTTTGCCCTTCCTCCCCTGCTGGAAGTAGTTCAGAAGTATGACGAGCCTCTTCCAGAATATTCCCTGAACTTCAAGGAGATCCTCCCTTCTCGCGCGGATCTCAAAGATTCGGCATGGAATATTATCCGTTCCTCGTTTATCGGCACCTGGGTGGGCATTCTGCCGGGGGCCGGCGCGGTGACAGCCTCTATTGTGGCCTATAACCAGGCCAAGAATGCGTCGCCTCACCCAGAAACGTTCGGTAAGGGGGACAAGGACGGCATCATCGCTTCCGAAACGGCCAACAATGCCGTATCCGGCGGCGCGATGATCCCCATGCTGACGTTGGGGATCCCTGGCTGTCCTGTGGCTGCATTGCTGCTGAGCGGCCTCATCATCAAGGATCTGCAACCCGGGCCGGCGCTGTTTGCCAGCAATCCGGGACTGGTTTACGGGTTCTTCCTGTCCTTCATCCTGGCTAACGTGGCCATGCTGGCGCTTATGCTCATCCTGCTTAAGCCGTTCGCCATGCTGCTGAAAGTCCGGACCTGCTACATGGTTCCGTTTATTTTGGTCATGTGCGTCATCGGCAGCTTCGTCATGAACAATCAGATGACCGACGTCTGGGTACTTATTGGTTTCGGGTTGGTGGGCTATGTTCTTGAACGCAATGGGTTCCCGTTGAGTTCGCTTGTGTTAGGGCTGATTCTCGGACCTATTGCCGAAATTAACCTACGCGAAGGGCTGACTGCCAGCCATGGCAGCTTCATGCCGCTGGTGACCCGTCCTGTATCGCTGGCATTTCTAATCCTGGCAGTAATTGTCTTTGTATATCCGCGTGTGAAGGCGTACCGACGCAAAAAGCTGGCGGCTGGCGTCGCAGCCTGAGAAAAGAGAGAAGGGCGCAACACCTTGCAGGACGCTGCGTCCCGTGTTGTCTGGGCGGGGTTTCCCGGGCTTTCGCCCTTCAGCTTCTCCACCCTGCGGGGTGAAAGGGGCTCCAGGTGGGGTTGTTCCACAAAGGAAGCAAGATGAGCGTATACGAAGGATTGGTGCGTGACGTGCGCGTGCCGCTGATGCAGCGAGTGCGCTACAGCATGGACGATCAGGCCATCGGGGACATCAGATCGGCGGTCATGGACGCCTTTGCGGCCTCAGGCCTGGCAGAGCGTGTGCCCCGGGGCGGCTCCATCGCCATCGGTGTGGGATCCCGGGGCCTGTACGGGCTGCCGGAGCTGGTCCGGGCTGTGGTCGACTGGTTTGCCGCCTGCGGCGCGCGTCCGTTCATTGTGCCCTGTATGGGCAGTCATGGCGGCGCGACCGCGGAAGGCCAGCGCCAGGTGCTTGAGGGCCTTGGCGTCACCGCCGAGGTCATGGGATGCCCTTTGCGTTCCAGCATGGAGGTGGTGCAGGTTGGCGAACTCGACAGCTTTCAGCTGCCTGTCTATATGGACAGGCTGGCCAGCGAAGCCGACGGCGTGTTTGTGATCAACCGGGTCAAATTGCACACCACGTTCACCGGAAAGCACGAAAGCGGCTTGATCAAAATGCTGACCATCGGACTTGGCAAACAGCGCGGTGCGGATTCATGCCACAATCTGGGCTATGCGCATTTTCCGCAAATCATGCCGGCCATGGCGTCCATGATCCTGGAGCGCCGGCCCAGCGTGCTCGGTGGTCTGGCAACAGTGGAAAACGCCTATGACCACCTGTGCCATCTGGAAGTTGTCCCGCGCGAGGCGATGCTGGAGCGCGACGCCGCGCTGCTGGAGATGTCAAAGCGTGTCATGCCCTCGCTGCCGCTCAAGGATCTGGATGTGCTGATCGTGGATCGAATGGGCAAGAACATTTCAGGCCTAGGCATGGATCCCAATATTACCGGCCGGTTTATGTCTCCGTACAAGACCAATGATGTCCATATTGCACGGCTGGGTGCTCTTGATCTGACTGCTGAGACCCATGGCGGGGCTGCCGGAATCGGGTGTGCAGATGTGATAACCTCCCGCCTGCATGATAAAATTGACTTCGCTGCCACATACACCAATGTGATAACAAGCACGGTGTTGCGGGGCGCCTATATGCCGCTTGTCATGCCGACGGACAGTCTGGCCATCCGGACATTGATCAAGACGTGCAATGCAGGTCCAAGGCCGGTACGGATGATGCGCATCCGCGATACACTAAGTCTCGGCAGGCTGCTGGTGTCACCTCCTGTGGCCGATCTGCTGGCTGGCAGGGATGACTGCGAGCTGGTAGGCGAACCTTTTGCTCTGCAGTTTGACACGGCAGGCAATCTTGACGATTACGGATGTTGGACAGCGTTTTAGCAAACCCCAGTTGAAAAGGGGAATACTACGGGATTGCTGCTTTACTGAAAACAGCCGCATCCTTTGACTGTGCCCCTGGTTATGATGAGAGTGTTCTGCCTTTGAAAAAGGCAGAACGAGAGGCGGCAGCACAGCACCGCCAGGCCCAAAGGGAGCGGAAAAGCCGCGTTGTTTCCGTGAAACGACAGGCCGTATGGGTTGAAACGCAGCGCGTTTCAACCTGAAAGTGCTCTAGGATACACGGTGCGTCCTGTGAAGCCGGGTTTCGTTTAGCGTGTGAGGATAGTCACGGCATTGCACTCTGTACCCTTTGAAGATACGCCGCCTGCAAAGCGCTCAGACCTTGATGAGGCCAAAACGCCTGAAGCACAAAGCCCGCCATTATGGCGGGCTTTGTGCTTCAGGCGTCGTCACGGAGCGGTTCGCCGTGGCTGAACATGTCGTCGTGAATGAGTTTGCGCAAGCGGATTGCCACAGGGCCGGGCTTGCCGTCACCGATGGTATGATCCTCGTAGCGGACGACCCCCACGCATTCATGCGCGGTGCCGAGAACAAGGATTTCCTTTGCCGTAAACAGTTCTGCTTCCGGCACGGGGCGCGTGGCCACCGGCATGAACGACGCGGCCAGCTCCGCAGCCTTGCGGATGGTGGTGCCCTTAAGCGCGTTGCGGAATTCCGGAATGGTCAGGATGCCGTCCTTGTCCACAATGGCCACGTTGGCAATGGCGGCTTCGGCCAGATTGCCGTCGGCATCGAAGGAGAAGGTAAGGTCAACGCCCTTCCGGGTAGCTTCAAGGCTCATCAGCACGCCGGGCAGATAGTTGGCTGTTTTGAGCTTTGCCAGCATGGACGGACGCACAGGGGTTTCGCTCCGTTTGGCAGTCAGGCCCCTGGCGTACCAGGCTTCGTCATGGCCCCCGCCGCCGTAGGCAATGACGTACAGGCTGGCTTCAGGACATTCCGCCGGATCAATGCCAAATCCTCCGGGGCCACGTCCCAGCAGCACACGGAGGTTACCCTCGGCGGTATGTGCCGCGCGGGCAACGGCCAGGACGATTTCGCGGATGTCAGCCCAGCTGCACGGCGGTGTGATAAGCAGGCCGCCCGCAGAGCGTTCGAGGCGCTGCAGGTGCGCATCGAGATTAAAAATTTTCCAGCCGGATATACGGATGGTCTCAAACACGCCGTCCCCTCTGTGCACAAGATGGTCGTCCAGAGGGGCAAGCAGACAGGTGGCGTCAGTGCAGATGGCGCCAATCCTGTGCTCATAGAAGGCCAGAATGTTTTTTGCGTTGGGGCGGGGCGTTTCGGCCAGCCGTTGCCGCCACTGTTCGCCGCTGATGACAGGAACCATGGCTCCCTCCTTGGTAAGTCGCATTGCGTACTAAAGAATAACCCAGGGTGCAGCCGGCCGCAAGCCGCAAGAGGCAAACAAGCGGCATTCTGGCGTTGCAGAGGCCCAAAACAGCCCGCCTGCCGCCTGTACAAGGAGCGTTCCTCTCAGAGCCCGCCTGCCGTCCGGACGGGATCCGCACGGCTGCGTGCTGCCAGTCTGATAGCCAACGCTGGGCAGGATGCTTTTTCTGTCAGTCTGTTCGTCGTACAGGGGATTTTTCTATTTGTCCCGCAGTTCTTGCAGTGCCGGGCTCTCCTGCACAAGGAGCCTGGCGGTCCTGCCGGCAGCGCATGCGTTCCATACAGGCCGCCGCAGCGCGGGGGAGCCTGGGACATACAAAAAGCGGCCTGTCCGCCGGAGCAGAAAGGCCGCTTCATGAACTGCCGGGAAGCAGGCTATTTCTGCATGAACACAGTGGTGTCACGCACGCAGAGCAGATCACGGGCCATGAGCTCTTCGGCGATCTGCACGGCGTTCAGGGCCGCGCCCTTGCGGATGTTGTCGGCCACGACCCAGAGGTTGAGGCCGTTGGGGATGGTTTCATCTTCACGGATGCGGCCGACAAAGGTCAGATCTTCACCGGCGGCGTCAATGGGCATGGGGTAGATTTTTTCAGAGGGGTTGTCGAGCACCTTCACGCCAGGTGCCTGGGCCAGAATGGCGCGGGCTTCTCTGGGAGTCAGCTTGCGTTTTGTTTCGATGTTGATGGACTCGCTGTGCCCGTAGAACACCGGGACACGCACGCATGTGGCCGTTACCCTGATGCCGGGATCGCCCATGATCTTGACAGTTTCGTTGACCATCTTCATTTCTTCCTTGGTATAGTCGTTGTCCAGGAAGACGTCGATGTGCGGCAGGCAGTTGAAGGCGATCTGATAGGGGTAAACCTTGATCTCGGGTTCCTGCATGTTGAAAAGCTGACGGACCTGAGTTTCCAGCTCGGCAATGGCCTTGTGCCCGGTGCCGGACACAGCCTGATAGGTGGAAACAATCACGCGGGTGATGCAGGCCGCATCGTGCAGGGGCTTGAGCGCAACAACCATCTGAATGGTGGAGCAGTTGGGGTTGGCGATGAT
>CALUZP010000125.1 GCA_944325325.1 uncultured Desulfovibrionaceae bacterium | reverse complement strand
GCTGCCATGCAGATGAAAATCCAGACTTCTGCCCGTGAAGGCATGGATAAGGCCCAAAAGGAATACTATCTGCGCGAGCAGCTCAAGGCTATCCGCCAGGAGCTTGGCGAAACCGACACGGAAGAAGATCTCGAGGAACTGCGCAAGGCGCTTGACGAAGCCCATCTGCCGGAGGAAGCCCGCAAAGAGGCTGACAAGCAGCTCAAGCGGCTTTCCACCATGCACCCTGATTCGGCTGAAGCAACAGTGGCCCGCACCTACCTTGACTGGATGGTGGAGCTGCCGTGGAACACGCTGTCCACCGATCAGCTTGACATCCGGGAAGCCAAAAAGGTGCTCGAAGCCGATCACTATGGCCTGGAAAAGGTCAAGGATCGCATCCTCGAATATCTGAGCGTGCGCAAGCTGAATCCTGATTCCAAGGGCTCGATCCTGTGCTTTGCAGGCCCTCCAGGAGTAGGCAAGACCTCTCTGGGACGCTCCATCGCCCGGGCGCTTGGCCGGAAATTCCAGCGCATTTCGCTGGGTGGCATGCGCGATGAGGCCGAAATCCGCGGACACAGGCGCACCTATATCGGCGCCATGCCCGGACGCATCATCCAGGCCATGAAGCAGGCCGGCACACGCAATCCGGTCATCGTGCTTGACGAACTGGACAAGCTGGGCTCCGACTTCCGAGGTGATCCTTCCTCAGCTCTGCTTGAGGCTCTTGATCCGGAACAGAACCACGCGTTCAGCGATCATTATCTGAACGTACCCTTTGATCTTTCAAAGGTGCTGTTCATCTGCACGGCAAACCATCTGGAAAACATCCCCGGCGCGTTGCGCGATCGCCTCGAAATCATTTCCCTGCCTGGCTACACCATGCAGGAAAAGGTCGCCATCGCCAAAACGTATCTTGTGCCCCGACAGCAGAAGGAAAACGGCCTTGCTGACGAGGACGTGCGAATCAGTGACAGCGTTTTGGCCCGCATCATCCGCGGGTACACGCGGGAAGCAGGCGTGCGCAGCCTGGAAAGGGAAATCGGCGCTGTCTTCCGCAAGCTGGCTCACCGCAAGGCCGAAGGTGCCAGCGGTCCCTTCCGCATCTCCCCGGCGACGCTCCAGTCCCTGCTTGGCGCGCCGCGTTTTCTTGAGGAGGATCGCGACACCGTGCTTGAGCCTGGGGTAGCTCTGGGGCTTGCCTGGACACCGGCAGGTGGCGAAGTGCTTCATGTGGAAGCGACAACCATGAAAGGCAAGGGAAATCTGACGCTGACCGGCCAGCTCGGCGACGTCATGAAGGAAAGCGCTCAGGCGGCTGTCAGCTATGCGCGAGCCCATGCCGAGGAACTGCATCTGGATCCGGACTTTCCGGACAAGCTTGACATCCATATTCATGTCCCTGAAGGCGCGACGCCTAAAGACGGTCCATCTGCCGGCGTTACCCTGCTTACAGCGCTGATTTCACGGCTCACAGGGCGCTCTGTCCGCAGTGACCTGTGCATGACCGGAGAAATCACCCTGCAGGGGCGTGTCCTGCCCGTTGGGGGAATCAAGGAAAAGATCCTTGCCGGGGTAGCCCTGGGACTTTCGCATGCGTTCATTCCTGCGAAGAATGTCAAGGATCTTGAAGAAATCCCTGCTGATCTGCGCAAGAAGATCACAATTCATACGGCAAGCAACGTGCGTGAAGTGCTTGACTTTGCCTTGCTTGAAAAACCTGCGGACTAGCTGACTTGCAGGCTTCACCGGAACTTCCGCACAGCAGCGTGCGGAAGACGGGCAGCAACTGTGTACGCGGAGGGCGGTTTCACTCTTGCAGTGAAACCGCCCTCCGCATTTCTCTCCATCACGGACACGCAGCCCAGCAGGAAAACTGTTCTGCAAGCCACACCGCCCGGCAGGCAGACTTCTGCAGCAACAAAAGGAGCCTCAGGGCTGGACAGAATCTGTGCAACTGTTCTTCAGCAGGGCTCTGAACGGAGCGGTATGCCTGCCTGTATGAGCGTTTTATCCTTGAAAAAGGCAAAACTCGAGGCGGCAACACAGTGCCTCCCGGCCAAAACTGAGCGGGAACACCGCGTTTTTTCCGCGAAATGACAGGCCGTATGGTTTGATGAGCAAAGCGTTTCAAACTAAAAATGCTCATACAGAGGAGCGCCGCCGGACGGCGTCCTCTTTTCTTCCCGTGATTGCAAAAACGTTGCGGGACAACAACGGAACATTCAAACAAAGAAGCCCATACGCCACTCGATCTTCCTTCGGAGGCTGCCTGCCAATAGAGCAACAACAGGTCTTGAACAACCTCATTACTCTGCGCTACAGACTGATTGCTGTAGGCCTGATCCGCAAACCGGGCCGGTTGTCCAATCCTACCCTGTGTCTTCAGGAGGTTCCGTGAGCGATACTCTTGGGTTGCGGCTGCGGGAGGCTACCCGTCAGCTGATTGACGCGGACGTTGATTCTCCTCGCCTTTCTGCCGAGCTTCTGCTGTGTGTGGCTACCGGGCTCAATCGTGTCCAGCTGGCCACACATCCCGAACGGCCTGTCAGCCACGACGAGGCTCACCGCTTTGAAACGCTTGTACGCCGGCGCGCAACGGGCGAACCTATGGCCTACATCCTCGGATGCAAGGAATTTTTCGGACGCGACTTCAAGGTCACGCCCGCCACGCTCGTCCCCCGCCCGGAAACCGAACTGCTCATCGAAGCGGCGCTTGATGCCGCGGAACTGCCGGCCGGCACACCTCTGCGCTTTGCCGATCTGGGGACGGGCAGCGGATGCATTGCCATCACACTATGCCTTGAACGCCCTGACTGGTCCGGAATTGCCGTGGACCTTTCGGCCGAAGCGCTGGCAGTAGCCAGGCACAACGCCATGACCCTGGGCGCAACGCAACGTCTTGAATTGGTACAAGCCGATTTTATCCGGCCGCCGCTCAAGCCGCACAGCCTGGATCTCGTGATCAGCAATCCGCCCTATGTAAGCTGCGCCGAATACTCTGGGTTGTCTCCTGAAGTCCGGGACTATGAACCTGCCCTGGCGCTCGTCCCCGGCGGCCGGACCAACGGTTCCTCCGACGGGCTCGAAGACGAAAAACGCCTCATCGGCGTAGCGGCACACGCCTTGAAACCAGGAGGAGTGTTGCTTATGGAGCACGGTTGGACCCAGGCAGCCTCCCTGGCAGTATTGCTGGAAAGGCACACCTGGTATAAGATAAGTCTAAACAAAGACTTATCTGGTAAACAGCGGTTTATTAAAGCCGTGCGGCAATAAATTAATCCCCAGTTGTGGACAAAAAGCCACACCGTGCAAAAAACTGTTGCAAGCTTTTATCTCATTAATATTTTTAATTTTATTGCTATAATTTTATAATGGCATGAGTTTTGCTTCATTCTTTTGTGAATGGAGGTTTTTCTCATGCTTCAGACTACACTGCAACGTTCGTTCACCTGCTCCGGTATCGGTTTGCACAGTGGCAGGCCCGTCAGCGTAACCTGCCGTCCTGCGCCGGCCAATACAGGGATTGTCTTCATGGTCGAAACTCCGGAAGGCGTCCAGCGCATCACGCTGGGGGCTTCTGCCGTCATGGCCACCGAACTGGCAACAACGCTCGGCAACGGCAAAGCCTCTGTCTCAACGGTGGAGCACCTCCTTGCAGCGCTTCGCGGCCTTGGCATTGATAATGTCGAAGTGCGCGCACAGAGCGAAATTCCCATTCTTGATGGTTCGGCTGCTGAATTTGCTGCACGCATCGCCGAAGTGGGCACACGCCACTACAACGTCTACCGCAAAGTGCTGCGCGTTACCAAGCCTGTCGAACTGCGCGACGGCCACCGTTATATCTGCGCGTATCCCGTCAATACGCCCGGCGCTTTCCGCGTCAACTACTTTATTGATTTTCCCCATCCGGTCATCGGGCAGCAGCAGTTCTCGCTCGACGTCACACCGGCCAAATTTCAGCGTGTAGCCTCATCGCGCACCTTCGGGTTCCTGCGCGATGTCGAATACCTGCGCTCCAAGGGGCTGGCCCGCGGCGGCTCCATGGATAACGCCATCGTTCTTGACGACACACGGGTGCTCAATCCTGACGGGCTGCATCGCCCCGACGAATTCGTCCGCCACAAGGTACTCGACTTCATCGGCGATATGGGCATGGCCCCTCTCCCGTTGCAGGGCAACTTCACCGTGGCCTGCTCCGGCCATCAGTTCAACAACGTTTTCCTGCACAAGCTGGAAGACGAAAACGCCCTGGAAGAACTTGTTCTGTCCGATCCTGAAGGGCTGTCCAGGCAGTCTACCCTGCCCCATTCGACGTACAGCTCACCGCTGGCAGGCGGACTTGCCCTGGCCTGACGGCTGCCGTCAACGTTTCCTTCTCTGCCCGCATGGCGTCAACCTCCATACCATGCGGGCTTATTCTATCCAGTTGCCGAAAAGCGGCTTTTATCGCACGTCTTGCCGGACTCTGAAAAGCTGCTGGCTCTCTCTTTCTCTCACTTCTGCAGGAAGGCGTTCCACGCTCAGGGCTGTGCCCAGCCGGTGCACCGCCCCTTGCCCCTGTGCCGAATGCGCCCGCCTGTTTCGCCATTCTGGCACCTCTTTTTCATCCACGAGACCCAGGGCCTGGCCGCCAGGCTGGACAGAATTCCCGAAGAAAGATGCCTGTACGCCGCCAGCCGCCACCAGATGGAGGCAGAAAAAGGCTGGTTGTATCACCAAAGCCCCTTGCGCAAGGTTCCACGCTGTACAGGAGCGCCTTTGCAGAGATTGCCCAGCCAATTTCGCTGAAACTCTGCTCTTCGGCACAGCCGACACCAGACACACCACCTGTCCCGCTTTCTGACAGGACGGCTTGTCAGATTTCTGCACCCCCCGCAACAGGGCGCACCTGCATCTGAAAATACAGCGTTGCCTTTTAACCGGCTGCACGCGCACTGTACGGTACTGCGTCCAGCCAATAGAGCCTTTTCAGTTTGAAACGCTTTGCGTTTCCAGCCATACGGCCTGTCGTTTAGCACAAACACCGCAGCTTTTCCGCTCACGTTTGGCCGGGCAGCACAGTGCTGCCGCCTCGCGTTCTGTCTTTTTCAATGGCAAAATACTCTAAAGGGGGCGTCATACCAATCTGAAGACACGAAGCCTGAAGCCGTACAGACAAGCCCCCGCGCCTCATGAGCAGATCAAGGAACACAACGCGACATTTCCATACGGCAACATGCCATCCCCACTGTTTTTTCTAGAACAACAGGCTTCAGTTGTCTGTCGCCGGACGGCCGACACGCTGTTCCGGCTTTTTCCAAGCTTGCATTTCCTCCGTAAGGCCAGTAAAGAAAAACAGATATGCCTGCTCGTCATGCCGTCCGCAACTGAACCTGCCCTGCTTGACGCACACGTCTGTGTCATCTGCCGGCACGCCCGGACAGCGCCAGCAACAACAATTCTTCTGAAGGCACACGACAAGGAGTTCTTATCGCATGAAACGCCTGCTGTTCATGTTGCTGTTTGTTCTTACGGCCACACCCGCTATAGCGGCTGACCGCTTCTCGGAAATCGACAGCAACGCCGACAAGGCCATTGACTGGCCAGAATTTGAAAAGGCCATGCCGCAAATCAAGAAAAAAGCCTTTGATCTTATCGACACCAACAGGGACGGGCACATCTCCCGTGAAGAGTGGGACGCCTTCGGCATGTCCCACGGCAAGCCTTCCATGGGGCCTGCCTCTGGCAACGCTCCTGCACCGTCCAGTGACGCGGCCCGTCCCCTCATTCAACCCCCCACCAAGTAAGCCACTGCCATGACCAACGACGCTACAGCTTCCACAGCCTCCAGCGACAACGCACCTGTTGACTTCATCCGGGCGCGCATCAACCGGGATCTGGCCGAAGGCCGCTATACCTGTGTTCATACGCGTTTTCCACCGGAGCCAAACGGGTACCTGCACATCGGCCATGCCAAGTCCATCTGCCTGAACTACGGACTGGCCAGGGACTACAACGGTCTGTTCAATCTGCGCTTCGACGATACCAATCCCGTGAAGGAAGACACTGAATATGTGGACTCCATCCGTGAGGACGTGCGCTGGCTTGGTGGCGAATGGGACGATCGGGAATTTTACGCGTCCGACTACTTTGATCAGCTTTACGAGTACGCCGAACAGCTCATCAAGGCCGGCAAGGCCTACGTTGACAGTCAGACGGCCGAACAGATCCGGGAGACCCGCGGCACACTGACCACGCCAGGGATTGAAAGCCCTTATCGCAACCGCTCCGTGGAAGAGAACCTTGATCTGTTCAGGAGAATGCGCGACGGAGAATTCCCCGACGGAGCCCATGTGCTGCGCGCTAAAATCGACATGGCCTCGCCCAACGTCGTCATGCGCGATCCCACGCTCTACCGCATCCGCCATGCCGAACATCACCGCACCGGCAACAAGTGGAAAATCTATCCCATGTATGATTTCACCCACTGCCTGTCGGACTCGATTGAAGGCATCACGCACTCCATCTGCACACTGGAGTTTGTCAACAACCGCGAACTGTACGACTGGGTCCTCGAAACCCTTGGCGTATACCGGCCGCAGCAGATCGAGTTTGCCCGGCTGGGCCTGACGTACACAGTGCTCTCCAAGCGCAAGCTCATCCAGCTGGTCAAGGAAGGCTATGTGCGCGGCTGGGACGATCCCCGCATGCCCACTATCTGCGGCTTCCGCCGCCGCGGGTTCACCCCGGAGGCCATCCGCGAATTCTGTGCGCGCATTGGTGTGGCCAGAGCTGAAAACCTTGTGGAATACGGCTTGCTCGAGTTCTGCGTGCGCGAACATCTCAACGCCATTGCGCCGCGCTACATGGCCGTGCTCGATCCCATCCGGCTTGTCATTGACAATTATCCGGAAGGACAGGTCGAATGGTTCGACATGCCCGTCAGCCAGGATGGCACCATTCCCGGCGAACGCCAAGTGCCCTTCTCCCGCGAGCTGTATATCGAACGCGATGACTTCCGCATGGATCCGCCCAAGAAGTTCCACCGCCTCTATCCGGGCGCAGAAGTCCGGCTGCGCTATGGGTACTATGTGACCTGCACCAGCGTCGAATGCCGGGAAGACGGCACTCCGGAAGTCATCCACTGCGTGTACGATCCGCAGACACGCGGAGGCTCAAGCCCGGACGGCCGCAAGGTCAAAGGCACTATCCACTGGGTCTCTGCCGCCCATGCCGTGCCGGCTGAAGTCAGGTTGTACAGCCAGCTCTTTACTGTGCCCAACCCCAACAACGTGCCGGAAGGACAAACCTATCTCGACCTGCTCAACCCCGATTCGCTGCAGACGATTACGGCACAACTCGAACCGGCCCTGGCCAGCCTGCCAGCCGGCAGTACCGTTCAGTTTGAGCGGCTGGGGTATTTCTGTGCCGATCCCGATGGCACGCCTGAAAAGCCGGTCTTCAACCGGACAGTCACCCTCAAGGATTCCTGGGCAAAGCAGGAAAACAAGGCGTGAAGCCTCTGCGCATTGTCCGCCGCGCGCCGCGCACCACGACTTCTACTGTCCCGCCGGGGCCTTGCCCCCCGGCGGGGCGGCAGTCCGCACAAAACAGGCAGGGGCCCATCCGTCCGCGTACGCGCCCTGCTCTTCTGCTCCGGCCAGCGCCGGCCGGCCGCACCACCCTGCCCCGTCGCACTGTCGGGCGGCAGGCAGAGCCTTCCAATACCCTGCCTGCGCCTGATACGGCACTGCCCGCGCTTTCTGTCCCATCAGACACGCAGGCGCCTTCTTGCATATCTCCTCCTCCAGTCCTTCCAGACGGCATTCCCGCTGGCTGGCGGCGCATCGATGACGGCACGATACCCTCACCGGAAGATCTGCAACGGTTTGGCCCCCTCGTAATCCACCGCCGCAATCTTGATCTGTGGACACTCGTCTGCTCAGCGCTGCGCATTCCCTGGAAACTGGGCGGTTCTGGCCTGGAACGCGGGCTGTACGTCCCGGAAGCCTATGAACAGACAGCCAGGCAACACCTTGAAGAAGTCGCCGCTGAAGGTCGGTTTGTCCAGTCTCCTCCGCATCCTCCGGCACGCCGCAACATTCACTGGGCCATGCTGACACTGTTCAGTCTGGTAGTCTGGTTTGGCGTGGTCGACCGGTGGTGGACCGGCGGGATTGGCTGGCCAGCCTCGCGCTGGGTGGAGCTGGGCGCGCTGGACACCTGGCGCACACTCCACGGCGAACCCTACCGCGCGCTGACGGCGCTCACCCTGCACGCCGACGCGGAGCACCTGTTTGCCAATATTCTGTTCGGCTCCCCGTTCTTCGTTCTGCTGTGCCGGCGTACAGGCGTCGGCCCGGCTACAGCGCTTACCCTGCTGGCAGGAACTCTGGGCAACCTGGCCAACGCGCTGTACCGCCAGGGAGGTCATGTCAGCCTCGGCTTTTCCACCGCGCTGTTCGGGGTAGTAGGCGTGTACGCAGCGCTGATGGCTGCCGACGAAGTGCAGCACGCGCTTCGCTACCGCACTGTCGCTCCAAGACTGCTTTTCCGCGGCTTGCGCCGGGCTCTGGTGTTTCTGGGGGCCGGGGTGGCTGTTCTGGCCATGCTGGGGGCGGACCCTTCAGCCAAAACAGACTATGCCGCTCATATCTTTGGCCTGCTGGCCGGCATACTGACAGGCATGACAGCAAGAATCCTGCGCGGTGTTTTCCCCGCGCCATCCCGGCGTGCTGAAACGGCCTGCGGCCTTGGTGCCCTGCTCGCTGTAGTCTGCGCCTGGCTATGGGCTCTTCTGCCCGCAGTTCGATAGCCTCCAGAAACAAAAAATTTTCCCCTACACAGCGCAGCCTCATTCCTGTTCTGTCCCGTACACACGTTTCCAAGCTCAATAGGTTCAAGGCAAGAAGCTGACTTCTCATGCCAGCCACTCCATACAGCCCGGACGCTCCTGAGCCTGCGGACAGCGGCCATCATTTTGCACTGACCTGCACACAGGACACATGGCCATCATTGTTGTCAAGCTCATCGCCTGCTGCCAAAACAGACACACACCATTGAATCTCATGGATTTCCGCAGGGATGAAGTCCCGATACAAAAACACAGGCTGTACTCTGGAGGAAGCGCGACCCACAGAATACAGCCACATATGCGGCTCCTCCACACTGAACTACGCTTACATCACAGGGGAAGCACGAGCTGAACTTGAAACAGAAAGTTAAAGGGAGGAACAGATACGCAGACACACTGGCACACGTCACAAGCAGCAGGAAGTGGACTGCCCGCAACAGGCGGCAACCTCCACGACCCAAGAAAGCAGCCGGAGGGAAACGTCCAGTTAACCGCAGGCTGAAATTCCCTACTCCAGCAGAAAGACAGGAAGCGGAAACGAGAAACGTGCACGCAGGACGCGCAGAAAGAAGTACGCTCAGAGTCCTGACGCCACCCGCCCCGCTGTTCTGCCAAAACACCGCTGGTGGGCGATCTCAGGCCAAGGCTCTGCCCTGCACAAGCCGCGTCTCCTCATGCAGCACGCCTGGATGCCGTCCTCCTTCCAGCAGCAGACGACGGGCCGGGGCTCCAGCTCGTGTTGCAATCCGGCACAGCCGGTACGGGAACAGCCCCGCGCCATGCAGTGCCGCCAAGGTGTCATCATACCGCTCCATAGCGGTTACCAGGGCAAGGCGGCCGTTCTCCTCAAGCAGGGTTGCCGCCGCTTCCATAAAACGCGGCAAGGTACTCTCGTCACCAATCAGCGCCGCACGCCGCAGAGCAGAAGGCGAAACGCGGCAACGACCGCTGAGCAGCCAGGGCGGGTTGGCCAGCACAAGACGCATGCGCCGGCAAAGGCCGGAGTGGCGGGCAGTCTCGGCCACATCGCCACAGGCAACCGCATAGTTTGCCTCCAATCCCAGGCGGCGCGCGTTAATCCGGGCTGCCTCCGCAAGGCAGGCCTCCCTTTCAATACCGACGCCGTGCAACGGTGCTTTGCTCCACAGCAGTAACGCCAGCCCCACCACACCACATCCTGCCCCCAGATCCGCAAACCGCAGCACATGTCCATGTTTCTGAAGGCCGGCGAGGCATTCCAGACCAAACCGTGCCAGCAGCAGCGCGTCCATGCTGAAACGAAAACTTCCTTCCGGCTGGTGCAATCCCGCAGGAAACTGATGTCTGGCCTCTTCAATCCAGCCCTTCTGCGCCTCTGGATCGGGGACAGAGAATGTCATGGCATGCTGGCTGGCTGCCTGGTACGCCTGACGCTGCCCTTTAGCCTCCCCTGCAGACGACTTTTCCACCAGCCAGGGCCATGCACCCGGCTCCACCGCGCTATCAGGTGCATCCTGGCACAGGCTGTGATGAAGCCCCTTCGCACTCACTATGCCCGGCCTTCTGCATCGGAAAGAGGCTGCCGATCAAAATATCCGCTGGGCTGCTCTGTGCGCACAAGCTGATCAGGTTGCAGGCCTGTCGCCTGCAAAAGCTGCTTCACCACATTCTGCGGGCATGAACCGAGCTGCAACATCCAGCCGCCTTCTCCTGTTGCCCGGATCCGAAAGTCGGGAATGCTGTCGAGACTGGCCCGCAATATGGCCTCGACGTTTGCCTCCATCTTTTCCAGATTCCGCAGCGCCTCGAGCGAGGGAGAGGTATCATAAGGGAATCGTGTCAGCAGGCAGGGCCTGGCGGCCTGATCCGGGCGTTCCAGGCCGCTTTCCAACGCCAGAAGCCGGATATCGCCTTTCGTCAGGCCGGCTTCGTCGAGCGGCGAGCGCACCCCAAGCTCCGCCAGGGCGCGCAACCCCGGCCTGAACCCCGTGCGATCAGACGTGTTGGAGCCGTCGCATACGCACGTCCGCCGTCCCTCGAACACCTCTGTCAGTGTCGCAATCAGGGCTTCAAACAACGCTTTCTTGCAGTGATAGCAGCGATCCCGCCCGTTGCGTGCAACAGCCGGATTGTCCAGGGGATTGAGCGTCACAAGGCGCAACTCCAGACCTTCCCTATCAGCCCATGCCAGGGCGCCCTCCGTCTCTGCAGCCGGCACATGAGGGCCGGCAATATGGACAAGAAGCGGCAGGGGAAGAGCGTTTCTGCGGGCTGTCCGTGCTGTCAGATGCGCCAGAAGGCGGCTGTCCAGCCCGCCGGAACAGGCTATGCCCACAGGCCCTTCTGCAAGCATCCGCGCCAGCACTTGCTCCAGAACCTGTGCCTTTCGGGCAACATCATCTGTCAGCTGCATCTGTTCATTCATCGAGCTGTCTCCTTCACATTCTCTGACAGCAGGCGGGCTGGACGCGCAAGCCGGGCTGCCGGACGCCGGGCACCTCCCCCGCTCATGATCCCGCTGACACCTGCATGGTCGTTCCACCGGACGTATCGTGCTGCCGCCCTTTGAAGACGGCCTGCGAGGCCTTCACACCTGTAAAAAAGTCATAATTTATATATTTTTTATATAAAGATATCGACATTCATCTGATTCCTCAACGCAGGCGCTAAGGCAGCACGATCAGACGACAGCGCAGCCAGAGCGTTGCGCTCACCGCCATGATTCCCCACCATGCGTCAGAGCCGTATGGTCAGAACTGTTGGCAAAACACAGCGGACGGACGCCGTCCGTGCCTGCGCACTACATATTTCCGGCAGAAGGCTCACACCGAATCCACGTGGATGCCGAGTGACATCGTTCGATACCCCTCAAGGCCGCACGGCATGGTGAAGGCAGTGTATCCAGCCTTGTTTCACCCGGCAAGAGGACTTTTTCATCCATTGCGCCACTGCAAGAGCCATGCTATATGTTCGGCCAACCAAGACCATTCCCTGCCGCAAGGCCCCATACCAGCCTGCCCCCTGACCGGTATGGTTCTATCCGGGGCAGACCAAGGAGTTTGAGCATGAGCATTATCTCGTCAGTCTGGGCGCGTGAAATTCTTGATTCCCGCGGCAACCCCACTGTAGAAGTAGAAGTCTCCCTTGATTCCGGCCATGTGGGCCGCGCTGCCGTGCCCTCCGGAGCCTCCACCGGTACCCGTGAAGCCCTGGAAATGCGCGACGGCGACAAAGCCCGCTACCAGGGCAAGGGCGTCCGCAAGGCGGTTGAGCATGTCAACGGCGAAATCGCGGAAGCCATTGTGGGCATGGATGCCCTGCGCCAGGTGCAGATCGACAACACCCTCATTGATCTTGACGGAACCGACAACAAGTCGCGCCTCGGCGCCAACGCCATGCTTGGCGTGTCCATGGCTACCGCCCGCGCGGCTGCCGAGACCCTGGGCCTGCCGCTGTACCAGTATCTGGGCGGCGTCAATGCCAAGGTGCTGCCTGTTCCGCTGATGAATATCCTCAACGGCGGCGCTCA
>CALUZP010000124.1 GCA_944325325.1 uncultured Desulfovibrionaceae bacterium | reverse complement strand
GGTGTACTTCACCACGGCGCGGCTATAGCCGGTATCGGAACTGGAATCGAGAAAGCGATAGCGGGAAGGCGAAAACTGGCTTCCGGTTTTGAGGATGGTCAGAACAGGCTCGGCCTTGTCCGCATCGTCGGCTTCAAACAACACCAACTTATTTTCGTGAACCTTGCATTTGACACCGCAGGCGGAGGCAAGCCGCTGAAGAAAAGCCAGGTCCGCTTCATCACGTTGATCCTTGCGGCCAAAACTGTGTTCTTGGGCTGTGTACATAAGGCCCAGACCGTTACGCCCGGCTATCTCTGCGGCAATGCCCTGCAGGGAATAACGTTCCCATGCCTGAGTGCGCTTCGTGTCTCTGATGGACGACGTAAGAGAAGCGGAAAGCGCCTTGATTTCCACGCGGTCGGGCGGGCCGGAGAATTCGATTTCATCCACGGTGAACCGGCCGCAGGGAAAGGTGATTTCCTTTTCTTCATTCCCTTCATTCTCCATCCAGTTGACCACCGTAAAGGAGGCATTGATTTCCGTGCCTTTTTTGGGTCTCCAGTCACCGGACCAGTGCCCTTCCCTGTCGTGCAGCGAAAGACGGAGCTCGTCGGCCTTACCGCTTTCGTGGTCGATATATTCAAACTCCAGAACACTGGCGGCCATGTAGTCCGTGGCATCGTGGCCGCCAATGTCCACATGAAGTTTCACTCTTCGGGCAAGCATGGGCACCCCTTATTCCGTCATCCAGGGAGGCAGGTTGCCCGCGATGGTGGATGTTTCCACGTCGGGCACAACCAGGACTGTTCCGGCGGGGAAGATGAGCACGCCGGCATATTCCGGATTGGCCAGAATAAGCAGATGCATGAGGTTTTCCCTGCCCCACAGGCCATAGGCGATGCTGTCCCAGGTATCACCCTGCAAGGTTTTGTAGCTAGATGCCATAGGCCGCCCTCTGCTGATCCCGGACAATCCGGTCAAGAAGCTGCTCGAATTCGGATCGCCGTTCCTGGATGGCCTGCACGACCCGTTCCGCGAAATCCCGGTCTGGCATGCCGTTCAGCTGGAAACTAAAATTCGCGGTGGCGGAAGGCGCAGCCATGGCCGCGCCGGAAGGTGGAACCCTCTGCCCTGCCGTGCCGGTTTGCGCGTCGGCCAGCATTGCGTTCCAGGCTGCCATGTCCGCCGGTGCGGAAGACACGGCGGTGTTTGCTCCAAATGAGGGGAACGCAACGGGGGTACCGCCATACTGGGGGAGAGGTGGCAGTGGTGCCACCGCAGCCCGGGCTGGGGGAACCACCGGTTCTGGAACAGACGTCGTGGCTTCGCCTTCTTCATCCTCGTCACCGCCAAAACCTGCCCATTCGCCCAGCGATTTGAGTGTTTCAACAAACCCTTTAATTTTTTCCCATACACTGTTGACAATATTGCCGATGTAACCAAAGACGGTGTCAAAGGCTGCACGTACAGGTTCACAGGTCTGATAGAGATAGACCAAACCGCCTACCAGCGCGGCCACAGCCATCACCGCAATGCCTATAGGGTTGGCTGCAAACGCCGCGTTCAGCCCCCACTGAGCTACCGTCACCGCCATCAGGGCTGCACGTCCACCCAACAGGACCGTTTTAAACAGGCTGTAGGCCATGGATCCTGCCCGAACGACCGGCCCAAGGAGCATAAATCCCGCCGCAGCACTCACAAGAACTGTGGTGAGTGTCTGGTGCCTGGTGGCAAAGTCAGCAATGGCAGAAATATAGGGACCAAGAGTGTCAAGCCCGGCGTTCAGTGCTGGCAGGACAACAGAGCCCAGCGTAATACCCATTTCCGCCAGTCGGTTTTTCATGATGATGAGGTTGTTGGCCGTCGTTTTCGAGCGGTTGGCGAACTCCTGTTGCATGGCCCCGGCGTACTGCGATTCATCCCCGGCAAGTTCAAGGTTCTGCCGCACAAGCTGCAGATTCTTGAGCAGAGGGGCAATGGCGCCGATGCTTTCCTTGCCGAAAATTTCGCTCATGACGGAAAGCTGCTCGGCTTCTGGAAGCTTTTTCACAGCCTCAAGAACACTGATGACAGCAGCCGGACCGTCCTTCTGCATCTGCCGGGAGAGCTTGACCACATCAATGCCCAGCCTGGCAAAGGCTTCCCGCTGGCTTTTGGTGGCCGCACTGCCGGCCGTCAACGAGAGGAGCATATTCTTGATGCCCGTGGCCGCCACTTCCGGAGCGACTTTCATGGAATCCAACGTAGCCGCCAGCGCGGTCATGGGCTTGGCCGATACGCCGGCGATTTGCCCCAGAGAGCCGATACGCCGCACAATGTCGGCAATGCCTTTTTCCGACGCTGACGAGGTGTTGGCGTACTGGTTCATCAAGTCCAGCATGGAGCGTGTCTCGTCGAAAGACAGGCCGAGCGCCGTTCTGTATCCACCGATGGCATCCGCGGCTTCTTCGTTGCTCATGCCAAAAGCCACGGCCATCTGTGCGGCCATGGTGGCAAACTCGCGCAGTTCTGCGCCGCCGCTTAAGCCCTGTTGCCCGCCGGCCGCAAACAGGGCGGCAATCTGCTCGTGGGTCAGAGGAAGTTCACGGCCCAAACTTTTGACCGCAGCTTCCATTTCATAGTAGGCCGGCGTGAGCGCACCGGTTTCATCGCGCATGCCGTCAATGGTTTTCGCTGCGTCGGCCATGGCAGATTCAAAAGAAATGGCGGAGCGCACCGGAGCCGCCACAGCCATGACACGGGTGACATCGCCAACCAGATTTTGCCGCAACATCGAACGCCTGCTCTGTTCCTCCTGCATGGACGACAACAGCGTTTTTTTGCTGCTCAAGGTTTCCAGCGTAGCTGCAGCTTCCTTGTGTTTTGCCTCCCATTCCGCAACCGACGCGCCATACCTGAGCGCTTCCTGCCTGGCTTTGACATAGGCTGCCGATACTTTTTGCAGCTCAGCGTGAATCTTGGCGTCGGTCCCCCCGGAAGCCCGATATTGCGCTACCAGGGAAGAGCGCTGCTCGTTGAGGGTTATGGCCTTGTTCAGAGTGGACATTTCCTGTCGGGTTTTGCCCATCTGTGCCTGTGTCTGCTTGATTTTATTGGAAACTGTGGTAAATGCAGAATTGACAGAGGCCGCAACTGTGGCGCCAATGATGAACCCTACGCCAAAATTCTGTGCCATGATGCGCCTCCGGAGATATTATGGAATGGCTCAATACCGCACTTGCCGCCATGCTGATATTGCTGGCTGTCTTTCTTGCCGCCAGTGTGCTTTTGTACCTGCTGCGCGGGGTTCTTGAGGGGGTCACCCTCACCCTTGCCGGCACTGGACGGCTGCTTGCCCTGTTTGTGCGGCTGCCAGACATGGCTTGCCGGGCCTGGTTGTACGTCTGGCACCGCAAGTGGCGGCCCGAATGGAAAACCCAGGAACACAAAGCCTGGGAAGAACGGCTCAATACCCGCATCCGCCTGAAGCGTCAGGCGCGGCTTGCCCGCGAACGGGCGTTGCACAAATCTGCGGGGGCCTGAACCTCACTTTCCGGACAGGGCCTTTTCAATGGCCATGGCCGCATCCAGCCAGTCTCTGGCCTCACAAACCCGTATGCCGCGCACCTCTGCAAGCCCCCACCCCGTCAGACGGGACAGAAGCACGCACAGGCGCATGGCGTCAGTTCTTGTCATCCTTTCCGATGCGAAACCGCAGGTAACACGCCTGCACCTGCAGGTAGTCCGCCACGTCCAGCTTGCGGAAATCTTCCATATTCATGTTGCAGAGCCTGGCCAGCAGTGCGGCTTCACCCTGCATGTCCGCCCCATCCTTCACCGGGCAATCCAGCAGATCCCCCAGTTCCGGACGGCGCATGGTGATGGTGTTTTGCACGCCGTCCGCCAGTTTCAACGGATAGGTCAGCGTCACTGTTTCCATTTGGTTGCCTCCCAGGCTTGTATGTTGCCGTGTTTGACGCGATCGCGCTCTTCCGCGCGTTTGGCGTTGTTGAAACGGTCGAGCGCCCCAACAAGATACCCGGTGATCCGCCGGATGCGCTCGAACCTCACCCCCTGCCCGACAAGCCGTTCGGCCATCAGATCATCCCCAGATTAATGCGCAGAATCTGCAACAAATCCGTACCCTGCACTTTGCAGATGAGGTTGAGCTTGTCGATTTCCACCTGTTCAGCGCCGTTGATCCAGAGCTTCAGGTAGGTGACTTCCAGCTCTGTCTCGCCGTCCATCTTCTTGGCCGGTTCCATACTGCCAAGGCCGCCTGTCTTGGGCGCTGCCTGAAGCACCAGTTTCACAGGCAGGTCAAGAAACTCTCCGGTACCTGCGTCCACCTTTTCAATGGAAGCACGGATATCCAGATGATGGGCGGTGGTTTCCAGAAGCTGGATGGCTTCCGGTTCCACGGTGTTCCATTTGATTTTGACGGTCATGCTTTTGAAGTGCCCTTTGACGGGCACTTCAATTTCACCGCCCAGGCCGAACCCCGAAAGCGTTTCCGTCATGTATTCGATGCTGGGCAGTTCGATGGTGCCCACGCCCAGAAGAACATAGCCGTCCTTATAGATACGGGCGTCAGTCAGGAGGGCGGGAATGAGATTGGTCTGTGCCAGTGCCATAAAGCCCCCTTATGCCGCTTCAAACAGCGTGCTGAGATAATCGACATCGTATTCCAGCGTAAAATCCAGCTCCGAGGCCGCGCTCGGTGGCGTGACATACACATGGAAACGGGCGATACCGGCCATGAGATCGGTCGAAGGATTTTCCGACTCCAGAAACTCTACCCTGCCGCCAAGGATGAACTCCCGTGCTGTAAGGCCGTTAAGCCAGACGTTGAGCGTGTCGCAGACCGTTTCGATAAGCCGGCGGCGCAACGGAGCGCTGACCTTCTGAAACGCCGTAAGGATGATGCTGTTGCCTATCCAGTTGAACATCATGCGAACAGGGATCTGCACTTCCTTCACATCGGACACACCGGGATAGGCGGTCGTCAAATCACCCCAGAACACAAACGAGGAGGTGAAGTTGATGAAGGTGGCAATGCCGTTGCCGTTCAGGTAGGCGGCCTGAGCCAGGTCGAGGTTCAGCTCGCTGTCGCCATACATCACGCCGTCGGCTTTCAGCCCATAGTTGGACGGACTCCAGAAGGGGATGTCGTCATTCTCCGCAGCCCTGCGACAGATGCCGCAGGCTTCGTGAATGTCGCCGTGCTCCTTCAGGCCGTTATAGGTAGGAGAGCCGAAGGTGCAGATGAGATG
>CALUZP010000123.1 GCA_944325325.1 uncultured Desulfovibrionaceae bacterium | reverse complement strand
AGGGGTTCCACAGGCCGTCGTGTTGGCGCGATCCAGAAGTTCCATGCACGTCAGATTGACGCGGCCCAGTTCCATGACCAGCGGAAGCAGGACACTTTCGGTATGCTCCCGGGCAATGGCGGCCAGTCCTTTGACAAAAAAGCTGTCAACAGTGGCATCACTATAGCCAAGAACGCGTGCGTGGTATGCATACGCGGCCATACCGCGTAACCCGAACAGCAGCAACGACTTGAGGGAGCGCAGATCTTCGCTGTCAGTCCAGAGCTGGCTCATAGGGTATGCGGGGGGGACATCCTGGATTCCTGCCCGGTGCAGGGCGACGAGCAGCGCTTTATTTACGCGTTCCTGCTGTGCAAGAACTGATGCTGCGTCAAAGTTGACGTTGGTCAGGGTGGTGAAAAGAGCTTCCTGAATAAGGCTTGCTTCTGCATCGTCGGGCGCATCTCCGGCGGAATCGTGGATTACGCCGGCCAATGTGATGAGCAACCCTGTCAGGGTATCCTGCAAAAGAGCCACTTCGGCGCTTTTGCCGCAAACGCCGGCTTTCCCTGTGCATGCGCGCTGGCCAGCGGTCTGTTCACACTGAAAGCAAAACATGTCGTTCATGCGTTTCCTCCTGAGGTTGAGTATCGGTGAGGTATCCTCATAAAAACAAGGTTTGGCTGGCTCTGCCTGGCAGGGCAACCAGACCAGAACCAGAGACAGGTATGGACTGAATGAACACAGTGTACGCACACCGGCATGACTTGTCTGTTGTTTTTCCAACAGATGCCCCGGATTCTGTACAAGTTCTCATGCGCTCAAAGTTATTTCAGGGAGTTGCAATGGATGAGCTTCTGGCCATGTTGCAGTGTCTGGGCGTGAGGGAGTCATATTATGCAAGACATCAAGAGGTATACCGGGCCGGAGACGAGGTGAAATCCATAGGGCTCGTACTGTCAGGTCGTATCCATGCTGTCCGGGTTGATTTTTGGGGAAATCGGAACCTGTTGTCGACAGCGGAGCCTGGCGACTTGTTTGGAGAAGGCTGGGCTTGCTCACAAGCAGCGGTTGCCAGTGCGGATATGGTGGCTGCTGAAGCTAGTCGGGTACTTTTTTTTAATGTACAGCGCGTGATTACCGTATGTGGCTCGGCATGCAGTTTTCACACTCGAGTCATCCGAAACATTCTACAGGTTGTCGCCAGTCAGAATCTTGATCTGATGATTAAAATTGAGCATACGACCCAGCGCACTACACGGGGGAAACTGCTGTCCTATTTGTCAGAACAGGCGCGTAGAACAGGCTGCACATCCTTTTCCATTCCTTTCAATCGGCAGGAGCTGGCTGACTATCTTTCTGTGGAACGTAGCGCCATGTCCGCTGAGCTTGGCCGTCTGCGCCGTGAAGGACTGATTACGTTCAACAAGGGCCGTTTTACCCTTCTACAGGGTGGATGTTTTAATAAGAATTGTGCAGGTAGTGAGGCAGGAACAAGGGAGGCAGGAGCGATAGTGTCTGGAAAATAAGGCGGCAACGCGTGGTACTGGCTTTTCCCTCGTATATCATAGGTGTGTGGCTGGTGTAGTAAGGTGTGTGCATTCTGGCGGAGGGATTCTGTCATTGGCAGACAGCTGGACGTATGGAGAGCGTCGTTCAGTCCAGTATGATACAGTCTCATTGTGCTGTTGTATCACCGCAGGCTGTTGTCGCAAAACATAACTGTCTATAACATAACTCAAATAGTATATTATTAGTATCTGAAAGATGTGTCAGAGCAGAAGCGCAGAAATTAAGGAGTACATCAGCCTGACGTTGTGCTGTACAGAACACAAAGTTGCTGTTCCAGGTTATGCTGTCAATGGCGGCAACTGTCTTGTGTTTTCTTAGGCAAAGATTTCGGACAGGATCCCTCCTGCATGAGTTTGTCTGAGCAGTATGCGTAAAAGATTCTGCAGTGACCAGACAGTATTGGACAGGAGGTTCTCCTCTCATGAAATGAACTTGAAAAGGCAGATGCCAGCACAGGGTATGGTACAGTCCACAGGGCGGGACTGCCGCATGGATACAGTAAAAGAAAGGCCCTGTCGTGAATCGTGCCGGCACTAGGAGGTGACATCACGCAGCATGGCTCTGATACGACAGACGCCGCATACGCCTGCTGACGTGGGGTAGCCGCATTCGGTACAAGGAGCTACTTCAATGCCGAGCTCCTGCTCATACTGAGCGAATGCCGGGCGTCCCTTGGAAAGGAAGTCGAGATAAAAGGCAAGTTTGCGCCCCGGCATTTTTTCTTCAAGTTCGTAGAGCAGATGCTTGTAAAATGTAAATGTCGCACCACCGCTGTAAGGGCAGGGGGCATGGTGGTGTTCAATATCCATTAAGAATGCATAGTTGGCAACTTCAAATTCAGAAAGCCGCCAGAACGGTTTAACCTTGCGGACAAAACCGCCCTCGTCATCGCTTTCACGCAGGCATGGCCCCTGATCGGACAGGTAAGATACATCCCAGCGCAGGGTATTGCTGAACAGGCGTGCAACTTCGTCGTCCAGATTATGTCCTGTCGCAAGAGCGGTAAAACCGCCTTCAAGCGCCGTCTTATTGAAAAAATGCCGTTTGATTTTGCCGCATGCCGAGCAGACAGGCCGTTTGATTCGTTCTTTGACGAGCGGGATGGCAAGGCCTTCACTGACCATGTCACAGACAATAAGCCGCAGTTCATGCCGGGCGCAAAAACGCTCAACGACTCCTCGAGCCTTGGGAGAGGAGCCGGGAATCCCCAGATCGATGTGCAGCCCTGTAACATCATAGCCCAGCCGGGACAACTCCAGCATCAGCGAGAGCGAATCCTTTCCGCCAGAGAGGGCAACCAGGATCCGGTCGTCGTGTGTAAAAAGTTTTTGGCTGGCTATGCCCCGTTCAACCTGTCTGGAGAAAAACTCCAGAAAGCATGTTGGGCAGAATCCTGCGTGATGGCTGGGCAGTGCCACAGCCGCCGTAGAGCGACAGCGTTTGCATTTCATGAATGGCGTTGTATCCGGTAACAGGGCGTCTGACAAGGGCCTGGGCTTGTACTTCTGATACGGCAAGGCCGTCTTTGCCTGCCTGTAATGGAGGGAGGCTGAGTTGTTGCTAGTGGAGGCAGACTATCCGGTAACGGCTCGCTGTAGGTTTGCAGGTGCAGAACTCCGTTGACATTCTTGAGACCTGACAAGCAGAACAGCCCGTTGGCCATTCCTGTAACAGGCTATGGGCCCGCTTGCCGTAGAGGACAGTCACGAGAGGCCATGTGACGATAACATTGTGTCATCAGACTGATCATACTGTCTGAGGAAGTGCATGAAATCAGACAACGAGGAGCCACCCACTCGATCGATGTCCTTCATGAATGTGAAAACGTCCCGGTGAGATACCGTAATTGGGGCAGACGTGTCATCAAAAGGCTACCGGATGGGCAGATGCTGGAGGGGGTGCAACATGACGGATCATACCCTTTCGCGTTAGTTATGGATTGATCGGTTGGTACACAACGTGGTTCAGCCCCTGGGCTGGAGCGCATGGATTATTGCGGTGAGGCGAGGTGAGAAATACGTGACAGACCAGTTCTCCCGTGCTGGATCCCTGCTAGAAAGTGCGTTAGCATGGCGGCATTGCAACAGCGTACGCAACGGGAATTCTTCGAGGAGAGATTCATGCAGGACGATAAGCTGAGCATACCCAATCCTGACAACAAACGGCGATCTGTGTGTCGCGTCCGCACGCTGCTATTGCTGGCAGCGCTTCTTGTTGCAGCGGGTGGCGGCTATTGGTGGTTTGATAACCTGGACACAGCGGTCCTCCCCTCTGATGACCGCAATGCACCGGGAATTGAGACTGTGCCACCATCTCCTGAAAACAGTGTCATTGGTGCTGCAGATGGGACAGGCAAGCCCCATGCCGCAGAGGAGTCGGCCCGCGAACTGTCTGCCGGCATTGTTGCGCAGGATACCGGAGTTGCCGCCGGGGAGGCCCTTGAATCAGCAGCCATGCAGCCGCCTTCGAAGATGCAGCCTGTCCAGACGCTGCCTGCTGATGCAACGAACCAGAATTCCGGGGAACGCATGTCCTCAGTTGAAAATGCCGGAGGTGCAAGAGTTCCCATAGTATCCGGAACGGAAATGCGTCTTGCGCTTGCCAGCCGTGTTGCCACTCCTCCGGCTTCAGAAGGGCGACAGGATGATGCCGTTGTCAGCTCTCGTTTTACGGGTGATTTGGCCCGCTGGATGGTGCAAGGGTATCATCTGGGCAAGGGGGGGAAAGGTTATCTGGCAGTGGGGCTTCCAGCAGCCAATATGCACTATGCCAGCACGCTTAAGGGGTTTAACTGGAGCGGGGATAATTTGTATGCGGGGCGTCAGGATATTTTGAGCTACGTTTTTAGCTCAGGCATGCTGAATGGCCTGTACCGGCTCTATGTTGACCGATTTTTACAAAATCTTGACGCTGCTGCTGCCGCACGTAGCCTGACTGAAGCCCAGATGCAGGACATGTATGCGCTGTACGCAAGGCAGTTTAACGGGCTGGCTGGTGTGCTTGATGGACTTGCAGACATACCTGACCTGGCCGCAAGGCTTGGTGGTCTGACGGCACTGGCCAACGTGGTTGCCGAGGCAGATACACGGTATGGCATGCTGACTGTGGAGCGCGAGCGAGCTAAAATGGCTGGTGATGCGGACCGTGCCCGGGCGCTGGGCAAGGAGGTCAATCAGGCTATGCGGGCCTATCAGCAGGCTGTGCAACAGCGTGAACGTGAAACGCGCTCTTTGATTAAGGCCGTCAAGCGCAATGAGGATGCCAGGATCATGGATGACAGCGCCATCTTGTTTGTAGCGTCTTGGGTAGGGCGGAGGTTTGACCGGCGTGAGGATATTCAGGCCGTTCAGGCTGCGGCTGGAATTTCTGCCGATCTCGCGCGCCGTCTGATGGAGAAGGCGCATCCATGAGCACTATTCTCTTTACTGGCGGATGCCGCAGCGGCAAAAGCACGCTTGCCCAACGCTGGACAGAGGAGGCGTCAGCAAACCGTGTCTATGTGGCCACGGCACGCGGCCGTTGTACTGTGGACAAAAACGGCGCCGCCAACCTTGACGTTGAAATGCAGACTCGCATTGCCCGGCACCGGCAGCTGCGCGGCGCAGGGTGGTGCACGGTAGAAGCTGACGATGTATGTCCGGGACGTCCGCTTGATGCTGTCAAAGCTCTACAAATCGCTACTTCCAGAGCTGAGGCCGTCTTGTTTGACTGTGTGACGCTTTGGCTGGCTGACTGGTTGTGCAACGATGCGGATGACGGTTGCATCTTGGCACAGGCGGACGCGCTGGCAGACTGGCTCGGATCGACGGACAATCCCACAGCCCTTGTAACGAATGAAGTCGGCTGGGGACTCGTTCCGGCAACACCGCTTGGGCGGCGTTTTCGCGATATGGCAGGTCTTGTCAATCAGCGTCTGGCTGCTGCCTGCGACAGTGTCCGGCTGGTAGCTTGCGGTTTGCCACTGATCCTGAAGTGAAAGAGCTGGAGAGGTGCCAGTCATGGAAGTCTGCCTGACAGCCGGGGCGACTGTGCGCATTCTGCATGTGCCTGTCCAATCGGGGGATACCATCGCCCGTGCTGTATGGCTCAGCGGGATGGTGGAATCTGCTGCGCTGTGTTCAGGGCTTGGGCGCTGTGGTTTGTGCCGGGTTCGTTTTAAAGATCCGCGGCTAGCGCCTGAGCCCGTTTCGGATGAGTACAATGTGCTTGGAGAGCCGGCAGTTGCGCAAGGGTGGAGACTGGGATGCCGGCATATCGCACAGCCAGGAATGTCTATTGAGGTGCCTGTTGTCGGCAGGGCCAGAGGAATACATGCACCACGGCCTCTCGAACACTTGTCTGGAGCGTTACTAGCTGTTGATCTGGGTACAACCAGCCTTCAGTGGAAGGCTGTCAGCCTACAGGGGGATATGCTTGCTAGCGGGCATTGCCTCAACCCCCAGCTTGGCGCAGGAAGTGACGTCATGTCCCGCATTGCTGAGGCACTCGAGCCTGCGGGGCGCAGCCGCCTGCGAGGCCTGCTTATACAGGTGTTGCACTCCATTGTACGGGAAACGCCAGCACATGTGGACGCGTTGTGTGTAGCCGGCAATACAGCCATGACGGCTATCTTACTGGACAAGGATTTGTCAGGACTGGCTGGTGCGCCCTATACTGTTCCTGATACTGGAGGCCGTTTTGTCGACCTGCCGGGATTGCCCCCTACCTGGGTGCCTTTTCAACCCGCCCCCTTCATCGGAGGAGATATTGCTGCTGGCGTTACCGCGCTGCTCCACGCGGGCACGCCACAGCCCTTTCTGCTCGCGGACATGGGTACGAATGGTGAAATTGCTCTTGTCCTCGACAGCCGGACCGTTTTTGCCGGCAGTGTCCCGCTGGGACCAGCGTTGGAAGGCATTGGTCTTCGG
>CALUZP010000122.1 GCA_944325325.1 uncultured Desulfovibrionaceae bacterium | reverse complement strand
ATCAAGGTGGGGTACGGCGGCTTGGGCGATGATAGCGCCATGATCCATAATCTCGTCAACAAAGTGAACCGTGCAGCCTGAAATTTTGACGCCATAGGCGTTGGCGTCCGCTGCCCCATGGACGCCCGGGAAAGAAGGCAGCAGGGCCGGGTGGATGTTGATTACTCTGCCGGGGAAGGCATGCAGAAACGCCGGGGTCAGCATGCGCATGAACCCTGCCAGAACGACGGTATCGGCTCCGGCTTCGCAGATGGCGTCAATCATGGCGCGATCAAAACGTTCACGATCAGGGAAGGTCGTGTGATCCAGGCAGAGGGCTGGCAGGCCGGCCTGCCGTGCACGCTCCAGGACACGCGCGCCAGGCCGGTTGCAAAGTACCAGCCGGATGTTCATGTCCAGAGTCCCTGCAGCGCTCAGATCAAACATGCGCTGGGCGTTGCTGCCGTTGCCGGAAGCCAGAATGGCTGCATTAAGCATAACGTTCCTTTGCCGCTGGGGCGAAATCAGTCTGAAATGATGTCACGGGCGCGATTGGCATGACCGGGCGGGGCAATAATGCCGTCTTTCTGCATCTGCTCCATAAAGCGTGCAGCCTTGTTGAAGCCGATGCGGAACTGCCTCTGCAGCTTGGATATGGAAATGCCCTTACCCTGTTCCAGGGTGAACTGGATGATTTGGGAATACAAGGCGTCCTCTTCGGACATACCGGCCGTATCTGCGCCTTTTCGTGCATCGGCCGATGGGGCACCCCATTCTGCAAAGTCGAGCGAGTACTCAGCTTTTTTCTGGGCTTTCCAGAAATCCACCACGGCCTGCACGTCACTGTCGGGTACAAAGGGCCCGTGCAGACGGCGGGGCTTGCCACCATTGGGGCGGAACAGCATGTCGCCCATGCCGAGCAGATCCTCGGCCCCCGACTCATCCAAAATAGTCCGTGAGTCATGGCCGTTAGATACCAGGAATGCCACACGGCTGGGGAAATTGGCCTTGATGAGTCCAGTCACCACGTCAACGCTGGGCCGCTGGGTCGCGATGATCAGATGGATTCCGGCCGCGCGTGCCAGCTGGGCCAGGCGCACAATGGCCGCTTCAACGTCTTTGCCGGCACACATCATCAGATCGGCCAGCTCGTCAACCACGATGACCAGATAGGGCAATGGAGCCAGATCCTCAAGACCTGCCGGGCGGTGTTCGCCCCATTCCTTGATTTTCTGGTTGTATCCGGCAAAATTGCGCACACCAGCGCGCTGCAGCAGGCTGTAGCGCTGTTCCATTTCGTGGACGGCCCATTCCAGAGCATTTTTGGCAATGGCAGGCTCGTTGACCACAGGGTGGATAAGGTGTGGCAAATCCGCATACAGCGCAAATTCTACACGCTTGGGGTCGATCAGCAGAAGCTGGAGTTCATCGGGTGTGGCCTTGTACAGCAGACTCAGCAAAAAGGCGTTGACTCCCACACTCTTGCCCGATCCGGTTGCACCGCCAACCAGAAGATGGGGCATCTTGCCAAGCTCTGCAACGGTAGGTTCACCGCCGATGCTCACCCCCATGCCCAGCGTCAGCAGCGACGTGGCCTGCTGAAAGGCCGGCGAAGCAAGAATATTGCGGAAATTGACTGTAGAGCGGTGCTCATTGGGAATTTCAACCCCGATGGTGTCTGCGCCAGGAATGGTTTCGATACGGACGGACAACGCTCTGAGGCTGAGTTTGATGTCTTCCTTGAGGTTGCGGATGCGCGATACTTTGGTGCCGGGTGCCGGGCGCAGCTCAAACAGCGTGACTACAGGACCAGGTGTAATCTGGACGAGTTCGGCGTTGATGTTGAAGTTGCCCAGGCAGCGCATGAGCAGCTCGCCCTTCATTTGCATAGTGTCATGTGAAGGGGGGGCGGCGTCATTGCCGGCCTTCTCAAGAAGCGACAAGGGCGGAAGGCGGTAGGCTTTGACCGCAGGAGAAGCTGATGCTGTGGCCGGCAGATCAAGCTGCACCGCCTGTGGTGCGCTGTGCTGGGAGGGGCTTTTTTGCACAGTCGGAGCTGCAGCAGAGGGCGCGTCTGTCTTTGTTGCAGGTGTGGCAAACATGGCGTTCTGCCCAAGAGGCTCCTGCAGAGGGAAAACAGCGGGCTCTTTCTCCAGCATGGTTTGCGTCTCGACGACGTCGGGTGCTTTCTGGCTGGAGGCTGCCGACTGTTCTGGAGCGACAACCTGCTGCAGCAAAATTTCTGGACTGGCAGATTCGGTATCTGGCTCGACCGGCATCGGCATGGCAGGAGCGTTTGCCGTGTCGCTGCGGCGGACACGGCGCAAAAGCGACTGCAAAAGATTGCCGTCAGACGAGTCGCGTTCTGGCGTGCTGCCCATACTCAGCGGGGCGTCCTGTTCTGGTGTGTCGAACGATGCTGGCGTCATCCGCCGGGATGTCGTGTGAGTCCCCTTATGGGTTCCGGCGCGCAGATCGACCGGTTGGGCGCGTCGGAGAGGTATGCCACCGGCACTGGCCGGATGGGCGGATGGCTTTTCAACGTGCCTTTGTACAGTCGCCTGCGCTGGTGCATGCTGGGTGCCAGGCCACGGCACCCAGGAAAACAGCCGGCTGCGCAGGGACGGCCTGGCTTCAGACGGGGCGTGTTCGGCAGTCACGGCAGAGGCAGCTGGTATATCTGTGGACTGTGCGTCCCACGGGAGCCATGACGGCCCACTATCCTGCGAGGTGATGGGGGTTGAGACGCCGGGTCTGGCCGGTTTCGTTGCGGCCTGTGGCTCCGGCAAATCTGCATAGCCTGGAAGTGGATTCAACTCTCCGCCGTCCTCCTCGACATGCAGGAGAGGGATGACAGGCGGTTCCTTTGGTTTGCAGTGCCGGGTCTTCCATCGTTCTTTCACGCTCTGCAGCAGGTTGCCCGGCAAGAAACCTCTGGTGACGGCCCAGCTGATAAGCCGTTTCCAGGCGTTGTGCAGCAGATCGTACCAGCTGATGCCAAAACACAGCTCAAGAGCGAGAAAGCAGACATACAGCCATACCAGGCTGGCTCCATAATGCCCGGTGAGGGCAATGGCCTGCTGATAAAGCTGCGTGCCCAGCATACCGCCTCCACGGACGTGGAGAATGCCGACATTCCAGGCTGCCCCAAGCGTGATGAAGCAGCCGCCAAGCAGCAAAAAGCCGACCCACCTCCACCATGGCATTGAGATGGAGGTGGAAACGCACCCCACGCCCCAGCCTGTGAAGGCCAGAGGCCAGATCAGGGCTGCACAGCCAAACAGATCGACCAGCAGACCGCTCACATACGCGCCAAACCGGCCAGCGGCATTGTGAATCTCACCAGTATTGCTGACGACGTGATTGAGGCTGGGATCAAGGGGATGGTAGGTCAGCAGCGCGAGCAGGAGAAACGCCGCCCAGAAAAGAAGGGCCAGTCCAAAGACTTCACTGGTCAGGCTGCGTCCGCGAGGTTGTGGCGTATCGGGGGCGGGTTTGCGGCGATTGCTCATGACTGCTGGCTTCCGTAGGGTGTCGGTTTATTCGCGGCCAAGGTAGTCCTTGGTGCGGGTATCAACTTTGATGCGGTCGCCCACGTTGATGAAAATGGGAACCTGCACAACGACGCCGGTTTCCAGTGTGGCGGGCTTGGTTACGTTGCTTACCGTATCACCTTTGGCTCCGGGTTCGGTGTGGGTAACTTCAAGTACAATGGACAGCGGGATATCAATATCAATGGGCTGTTCATTGTAAAGCAGCACACGGCACTCCTGTCCATCCTTCAGGAATGCGGCCTTGCCGTTGGTGGCTTCGGCAGGCATCTGGAGCTGTTCGTAGGTCGTCATGTCCATGAGCACCAGGTTGTCGCCGTCATGATACAGGAACTGCATATCGCGGCTTTCGAGGTTGGGGCGGTCAACCTTTTCACCGGAGCGGAAGGTGTTGTCGAGCACGCGGCCATTGAGGATGTTGCGCATTTTGGTACGCACCATCGCACCCCCCTTTCCGGGTTTGAAATGCTGAAATTCAATGATTTCAAAAGGGGTTCCGTCAATCTCGATCTTGAGTCCCTTGCGGAAATCCGTCGTCGAATACATGTGTCCTCCAGAAAAAAATAGGGAATTTATGCCGATG